>BJHB01000491.1:0-2537 GCA_014191415.1 Chloroflexota bacterium | reverse complement strand
TGATGACGAGGGTTGCCCAGACGATCCGCTGAATGAGGACGCTGACAGTCCCGTCCCGAACTTGACGCACCGTTACCCGGACCGTGTTCTGTTGCTCGTAAACCACCAATGCCCAATCTATTGCCGGTTCTGCACCCGAAAGCGAAAGGTCAGTGAGCCCGGCTGGTGGAACCGGGAAACCCTAAAGCTTGGTATCGAATACATTAGGACCCACCCTGAAATCCGCGACATCATCATCTCCGGTGGAGACCCCATGATGCTCCCGGACCACACCATCGATTGGCTCCTTGGTGAGCTTCGCGCGATCCCGCACATTGAGATTCTTCGGATAGGCAGTCGCGTTCCGTGCGCGCTTCCGCAGCGGATCACGCCTGAACTTTGTGCAATCTTGAAGAAGTACCACCCGCTTTACGTCAATACCCACTTCAATCACCCACGTGAAGTCAACGAAGTCACCAAGAAACACGTCGGGATGCTTGTGGATGCCGGCATTCCTGTAGGGTGCCAGACTGTTCTACTCAAGGGAGTAAACGACGATCCCGCGGTAATGAAGGAGCTCATGCAGAAGCTCCTCACCATCCGCGTACGCCCGTACTACATCTATCAGGCAGACCTGACAAAGGGGACCAATTACTTCAGGACCCGGGTCGAAAAGGGGCTGGAAATAATCCAAGCGCTGAGAGGTCATACGTCGGGGCTGGCCGTACCCCACTACGTGATCGACGCCCCAGGTGGTGGAGGCAAGGTTCCGGTTCTCCCGGAATATGTCACGCAGATCAACGATGATGAAGTCGTGATGCGGAACTATGCCGGCAAGACGTACAGGTATCCGCAGGTGGCATCCGATGGCTCAGGGGACGTCCGTGTCGGGGTAGACGGGACGATCACCGGGTCTGGACATGAGACCCGGACGACTTCAACAATCCGAGTTCCCGAGCCAATCGCGCACCTGGAGTAAGCAGGCAAAGACAACCGCCATCGCAGGGCAGAAAAGTTGTATCGGCGACGTCGGTACCGCAAACATCACGTGCACTTGGTCAAATTGGCTGCCCCTATCGTGCGACGGGCGGCCGCCACCCAACCCCATTAGGGACGGTGTCGGCCGCCCGTCTCTGTCTTTGTGCCCGTGCCGACATCGCCGCGCGCCGCGCGTTCAATGTTCCGTCGACTGCCAACAGCGGTCGGATTGAACAAGTCCGGGCTTTCGTACTCAGTCCAGAACAGTTGGTCCTGTTGAGTACCACGCAGCGAGAACTATGGAGACCCAGCACCTTGCACGGGCCTAGGTCGGAAGCATGACGTCCGAAACGTCGTCAAACAACCAAAACTTGGAGGACCGAACCAGCGAATCCACGCCCACGAGAGTCGATGTTGGAAGTGCCCAGTCTAGCAACAGCACACTTGCTGCTGATGCCCCATTTTTGTCGCATGACCTCGACCCGCGACCTGCAGCTGTCCTGGCCGACATCAATGCGTCCGATTTTTTGAGCCTCTCAGACGCGCGTGACCCCGTCGTCAACCAAGACAAGAGCGTTTCGAGCCTCGATGAAAGGTCGGACCGGAAACCCGATGCGGATTTGCGCAACTTCATCGAACGCGCGCCGTTTTACGGCACGAAGGAGTCTGTGGGCATGGTGGGCACTATGGAGGCGACCGGATCCGCCGGATTGTTGAATGCCGGAGGTATCGGTTCTGAAAGCATCCTGATTTCCCGTGCGCAGGCAGGCGATCACGAGGCCTTCGAACAGCTGTTCAACCAATATCAGGCGCAGATTTACAACTACATCTATCGCCTGATGGGAAGTGCCGAAGACGCAAACGACATGACCCAGGACACGTTTCTCAAGGCCTACCTCGCCTTGTCTAAGACGTCACAAGACCTGCGTGTCGGAGCCTGGCTCTACCGGATCGCCACAAACGTCTGTCTTGATGAATTGCGACATCGCAAGCTGATCAAGTGGCAGCCGTGGGAAACCTTTGTCGCGGCATTTCACCCGACCCAAGTCGCCAAGGACAGTCCTGAACGCGACTGCATCAACCGGGAAAATTCCGAGGAAGTCCAGCTGATCTTCGCTCAGATGCACCCGAAGTACCGAATGTGTCTAATTCTGAGGGAATACCACGATCTTTCGTACGATGAGATCGCTGAAGTCCTGAACACAACCCGCGCGGCCGTCAAGTCACTTTTATTCAGGGCCAGGGAAGAATTCAGGCAGGTTTTCGCGAAGGTAGAGCGCCAGCCGGGTCGCGCGGGCCAGTAACAGTGTGTAACTGGACCCGGGATGTACGGGAGCCTGCCCACAGTCGAACATCTGGCTGGTGGGCCAACTGCCAATAGCAAGACCCCTATCCAGCGGTCTACACAACCGAGGATGACGAAGTGGTAAAGGGCACTCCCTGGCGGGGTGAACATCCAAACGGCGAAATGCTATCGAGTTATGTCGATGGCGAAGTTGCCGTGTCCCTTCGCCACGTGCTTGACATGCACCTGGATGGGTGCAATGAGTGCCGTGACTAGGTCACTTCCTTCCGTGGGC
>BJHB01000490.1:0-2547 GCA_014191415.1 Chloroflexota bacterium | reverse complement strand
TCATCCCGGCCATCGCACCGCGACCGAACGCCGCCGCTGCGATCGCGCCCGCCGATCCACCAGGGCTGATCAGCGCCATGATCGCGAGTGAACCCATGCGACCACCGCGAGGCGGTTCGCTCCGGGCAAAACAGGCGACATAGCCAAGCGGGTTCGGCAAGCGGACCTGACCAAGCGACTGGGTGCCCATTCCGATGCGCAAGCGCTCGCGCAACGCGGGAGTCGCGACAACTCGCAGGCCCGTCATTGAGGTGCCGTCCAAGCGAAGCGTCTATAAATCAGGCGGGCCTTGTGAGGAACGAACATATAAAAAAACGGGGCGATGGGGTGGGGTGGGGTGGAAGAGCGAGGCGAGGGCATGCGTTCATCATCGGGGGCGGCATGCTGGTCTTTTGGGGAGACCGGCCTGACGGCGATGTGCACCTTCTGGTCGCTGCCACCCCATGGTCGAAGCAAGCGGACTGACGGGTCAGACTTCATGCCTGCGGGCGTGAGCGTAGCGAACTTATAAAAGATGGAGGTGCGGGGAGCGTAGCGAGGGGTTTGGAGTGTTTGATGCACCAAGAGGCAACCATCATGCCGGATTTCATGGCCCGACATGGGTCACGAGGCCGTCATGGCTAGGCATGACACCGAACTGCGCGAGGTGCGCGGTCAACTCCTGGTGTGGTGGCGTGGCATTGTGACTGAAGTGATGGGCGAAACGACCCGCATCCGGTGCTAGCAGTGCGCGACGTCCCAGTTCACCTTGATGCCACACGACCTGTTCGAGGTTCATGTGGGCAGTTCCCGGCCCACCCAGTCCGAGGGTCGCATCAATGATCGAAGCGCCGAACGTCCATCCGTCATGGGCAAGCTGGTCAAGGATGTTCCACGCTTCGTCGGAAAATGGCCCGGTATCCGTGGCGTAAAGCACCGTCGCCGGATGGCCATGCGGCAGCTCTGGGCCAAGGGTTTGACGAACCACGAAGAATGACGCCTGCTCGTCGGGTCGCGCGTGGCTTGCGGGCAGCACCACGATCTCATACGACCTTGCCACGGTCGCCGGTGGCGCTCCGTCGGGTGTCCGTGTCCGGCCGGGACGCACTCGCGGGTCATGGTCGTGCGTTCCCCCGGTCGAGACACTCACAAGTTCACCGTGACTAACGGGCCGAGGCGCGAAGCGAAGTCCCGCCGGGTCGAGAGCCTTGCCTTCGCGGTCATGGAGGCGACCGAGTGTCGGCGCAGTCCCGATAACCTCAGCGACTGGCAACGGGGGTAACGCAAAACCGGCCCCGCGCCAAAGGAACCCGGTCGGATCCAGATGGTCGTCGTGCAGGTGCGTGATTAGGATTGCTTGGACGTCGGCGACGTCGACACCGAGGCGGATGGTTGATCCAACCAGGTCTGGTCCGGGGTCGATCAGGAGGTCGTCGTTGATCAGGACTGATGAGCGGAAGCGCAGGTTTTCGCCCCCACGTTCCCTCGCCACGACGCAACGTTCGCATCGGCACCAAAGTGCCGGGTAGCCCTCGGCAGCCGCGGTCCCCAGGAAGGTCACCTTCATGACTGAATGGTACGACCCGGGTCAGCCGATTCGTGCCCTACTGGTCGTTAATTTGCCCCTCCGGGACCGTCCGGACATCGCCAGAGACGCCTCGCGTGCCATGTCATCTTAGAAAGCGAAGCGTATGTAAATCAGGCGGCGTGGGGAGCGAAGCGAGGGGGGTACGATCCCGTCAATGACCACAGCACGAGATCGATCCTCTGAATCATTTGACGACAGTGATGCGATCGGACAAGAGGCGACTGCCCAGACCGCTGGTATCGCCTCCCGGAGATGGGCGGCCCTCCCGCTTCCCGCTTCCGGGATCTGGCGCTTCCGTTCCCGGTTCCTAGGGGATAACCGCGTCTCCACGGCGGCAGCGATCACGATGGGTGAGGGGGACACTCCGGTCGTGCCTCTCAGCCGATGGGGAGCGCGTCACGGTCTGAACCGCGTCTACGCAAAACTCGATGGCGCCAACCCGACCGGTTCGTACAAGGACCGAGGCATGTCCATCCTCGTGAGTGTCGCGCGCGCGATCGGTGCCTCTCACTTGGTGGAGGACTCATCAGGGAACGCCGGTGCCTCGGCGGCGGCGTACGCGGCGCGTGCCGGAATGTCGTGCACGGTCTATGCGCCTGCCAACGCGCCCGCGCCGAAATTGCGCCAGATCCGCGCGTACGGTGCCGAACTCATCCCGGTGCCGGGTCCGCGGTCGGCGGTCGCTGATGCCGCCCGGAACGCCGGGTCGGTCCCTGGGGCATATCACGTTTCGCACAACGACAACCCGCTCTTCGTGGTCGGCAACCAATCGCTCGGGTTCGAACTCTCCGAAACTGCCGGTGCACTCGGATGCGATGGTCTGCCATGGCACATCGTCATGCCCGTCGGCGGAGGGGCATTGTTCATGGGCGCTGCCATGGCACTCCTGGATTCTTCGACCGATCAGGTGAGGTCAGGTGAAGTGTCCCCGGCGGTCAGCATCCCGCGTCTCCACCCCGCCCAGCCGACCCACTGCGCCC
>BJHB01000489.1:0-2547 GCA_014191415.1 Chloroflexota bacterium | reverse complement strand
GGAAGGGACGCTGCCTGCATGGCCTCCAGTGCTCCCAACGGGGCTGGGCTGAGCGAAGCCCATATAAATCGGGGCAACGTGGCTGGCCTAAGCGAAGCGCATATAGATCGGGGGCAATGGGGCTGGGCCAAGCGAAGCGCATATAGATCGGGGGCAATGGGGCTGGGATGGCGGGCAGTGATGCCATGCGGTACCGTGGCGCCTAACCGAACCGACCAAGCGAAGCGGATACAAATCAAGGGGCGACGGGGTGGGGTGGTAGGGGGTACGTGCTTCAGTGCGAGTTCCATGACGGGGCAGAGCGAAGCGTATGTAAATCGGGTGGCGGTGGTGGAGGGCAAGGCGAAGCGCACTTACCTAAAGGGGCGAAGGGGTGGGAAGCGAGACGGACGTGCTGATAACGGCGATCGGATTGACCGTTGTTGCGTACCTGTGCGGGTCGGTGCCATCCGGCCTCTGGTATGGGCTCATCATCCATGGCAAGGATGTCCGGGATTTCGGTAGCCGCAAGACCGGGGCAACAAACGTCCTGCGAGTGTTTGGCAAGGCGGCGGCTTTTGCAGTCATCGCGCTTGATGCCTCCAAGGCAATCATTTCGGTCGGTCTCGCGCGGTACGTCCTACCGGATGACGCGTGGGTTCATGTCTTGGCTGCGCTGGCTGCCGTCGTGGGGCATACATGGCCAGTCTTTGCCCGGTTCCGAGGTGGACGGGGAGTTCTCGTGGCCGCGTTCTCCATCCTGGTCTTGGACCCGGAAGTGTTCCTGGTCGCGCTGACGGTATTCATCGCGGTTGCGTGGTGGAGCAAGTACGTGTCATTAGCGAGCCTTGTTTCGGCGATTGACGTGCCGACCATGTTCGCCTTGAGGCTTTTCGAGAACCCCGATTACCCGTTACCGTATCTGGCATTCGGTCTTGTCGCCGGCTTTTTCGTGATCGCGACTCACCGTGACAACATCGGGCGGATCCGGGCCGGCCGTGAAGCTAAACTGGGCGAACGTGTCCCAACAACGTCCCAAGGGTAGGCAGAATTCCAGATGACAAGCACAGTGATTGACCTTCGAAGCGATACCGTGACGCACCCGACCGCGTCCATGCGGGAGGCGATGGCTTCCGCAGAGGTTGGCGACGACGTATTCGGCGAGGACCCGACGGTGAACCGTCTGGAGGAGAAGGCGGCTGCCATCCTTGGCAAGGAGGCCGCAATCCTGTTGCTTTCGGGGACGATGGGAAACCTTGTTGGTGTCCTCGCCCAGACGCGGCGTGGTGACGAGGTCCTTGCGGGGCCCAATTCGCATCTCCTGAACTATGAGGCCGGTGGTGTGAGTGTCCTCGGAGGGGTGCAGATGCGCGCCTTGCAGTGGAACCGAGGGGTGTTCGATGTGGAGGAGATCGCCCATGCGGTCCGTGATCCGCACAATCCCCACTTCGCCCGTTCAAGGCTTCTTTGCCTGGAGAACACCGTCAATCGTGAAGGCGGCGCGGCGGTCTCGGTCGGCGATACCGATGCCATGTGTGACGCGGCGCACGCCCATGGCTTGCGGGTCCACGTTGATGGTGCGCGGATCTTCAATGCGGCGGTCTCGCTGGGTGTCACGCCGGCACGGTTGGTTCGCGAGATTGACACCGTGACATTCTGCATGTCCAAGGGTCTTGGCTGCCCGATGGGGAGCATCCTGGCCGGCGACGCAGATTTCATTGCCGAGGCACGCCGGTGGCGCAAGATGGTTGGTGGTGGCCTGCGCCAGAGCGGCATCTTTGCGGCGGCTGGCGTGATCGCGCTTGACGAGATGATCGACCGGATGTCTGTTGATCATGCCAACGCGAAGGCCCTTGCGAGTGGCTTGGCAAACGTCCCCGGGCTACGTGTCGATGTCGACCGCGTGCAGACCAACATCATCATGGTGACGGTCGATAGCCCCACGGCATCGTCAGAGGACTTCGTGGCGGGTCTCGCGTCGCAGGGAGTGAAAGTGGGAAGCCCGTACGGAGACACCCTACGGATGGTGACGCATTACCAGTTCGATGCTGGGCAGATCCCTTTGGTCCTCAAGGCTGCCGAACGCGCGCTCGGGTTGGTGACGGCCGCCGCGTAGGTTCGCACCCCAGTAAACGTTGAACTGTTCCGGCGTCGAGGATCTCGAACTCCGGATCAGGTGAGATGCCTGCGGACCGCGGTGGGGTTCAGCCCAGTCCGTCGAGGAGGGACATGGTGCCGGCGGCGATGTTCGCTGGTTCGTATCCACCTTCCAGGATGACCACGATTGGCCGCCCGAAGGCGCGCAGGCGTTCGCCAATGCGGGCGAAGTCGGGTGCGTGGAGTTCGAAGCCTCCCCAACGGTCGCCGGCAAAGGTATCGAACCCCTGCGAGACAACCAGGTACGAGGGATCGAACTTCGACAGGCGGTCGAACGCACGGTCAAGTGCCTGGGAGTAGTCGCGCCAACCGGTACCGACGGGCAGTGGTTGGTTGTAGGTTGCGCCTTTGCCGGCCCCCGTTCCCGTCTCATCCGCAAAGCCTGAATGGGGCGGGTATGCCCAGTCCGGT
>BJHB01000488.1:0-2563 GCA_014191415.1 Chloroflexota bacterium | reverse complement strand
CACCGCGGGTAAGGTCGCAGCCGTCGCAGCCCCGATTGCGAAGAAGACGGTGGCAACAAAGTAGCTCCCAGCGTAGCCAACCGCCTGAGACAGCGCGCCTGAGGCGACGATCGCGACGCTGAACGCGAGTGATCCGGACATCCGGTAGGCACTGATCAGCCTCGGTCGATTGGGATGGCCAGCAAGTAGGTCGCCCATCATCGCCATGCTTGCCACTTGATGGGCGGGGATTGCCAGTCCCTCAATGAACCGCAAGGGAACAAGCCACTCCCAATGAGGCACGAGCGCCGATGCAAGGTGGACAATGCTAAGTAGGCACATGCCACCCACCATCAACCATTTTCGACGGCCGGGACGATCCGCCAGACGGCCCCACGCCAAGCCGGCGAACAGTGCTATCGAGGTGTACCCCCCGGCAAGAAGGGCCACTTGCCCAAGCGTTGCACCGAGCGAGACGGCATATAGGGCCTGGAAAGGTCCGGCGGACCCCAGTGCGACGAAACCGCAGAAGATCACCGTCGAAAGCGTCAGGTACAGGCGCCAGAAGTCAGGCGCCAACTGAAGTGGACGAGGCAGTTCAATGGTGGGACGGGTGGGTGCTGCTTCCGTTGAGGTGTCTGACTTACCTGCCACGAATGTCTGCCAGTTCCCGCCGCAATCGCTCAACCTCCCCGGGCCACTCTGACCACAGGTCATGGGTCTCACGTGGATCATCGCCGAGGTGAAACAAGGTGCCGGTCGGCCCATTGGGTGTAACTTGAATCGTGCGCGGCGCAGTGAACCCGCCGGTGCCCAGTCCGGTCGAAAGTTTCCACGGGCCAGACCGTATGGCGAAGGTACCGTCCATGCTGTGATGGACCACCGAACCACGAACCTGCGTCCCGGCCGACGCCCCGTCCAGAACTGACCGGAAACTGACACTGTCCGGTGCGCCACCCTTGGGAATCGTGGCGCCAACAACGTCGGCGACCGTCGCGAAAATGTCGGTCATGCATATTGTGGCGTCGGAGACGGTTCCCGCGTCGACAACCCCGGGCCAGCGAACGATGAATGGGACCCGATGGCCTCCCTCGTGAATGTCTGCTTTCTGACCTCGCAACCACGAATTCGACGCGTGGCCAAATCCGGCCTGACCACCGGAAAGGTCAGCACCGTTATCGCTTGTCACGATGACGATCGTGTTCTCGGCCTGTCCGGTTGCCTCGAGAGTGGCCAGGATTGCGCCGACCGAGGAATCAAACTCGACCACACCGTCACCATAGGCACCACACCCGCTCTTGCCCTGATAAGGGAGATTTGCAATGTGCGGGTAGTGAGGGAGGGTAGGATAGAACGCCATCATGAACGGTTGGTCGGTCGCGGTGCGGTGGTGGTCCCAAAGGAACTCACAGGCCTCCTGAGTGAGGCGTGGCATGACCGACGCATGGGTCAAGCCCGGAGAAATCGGTCCGCCGCGCCAGTACTGGGGTCTGGGGGAGTCATCGCAACGGTCGGTTGGCGGAGTGACGATCCGTCCGTCACGTATGAAGCAATATGGCGCCATGTCCAGGGACGCCGGAAGCACGAATGATCGGTCGTATCCAGCGGTGTGGGGGCCCCGCAGGACCGGACCAGTGAAGTCGATGTGTGCCGTCGGATCACCGTCGGGGGTGTCAATGTTCTCGGGCCATGGTGCGGAACCGACGCGACGCGCCCATTCGAGACCAAGGTGCCACTTGCCAATAGCAGCGGTCCGGTATCCCGCGCGCTGAAGGACGGCTGGCAGGGTCGGCACTTCCGGGTCAATCAACGGTGCGCTGTACCCCCACAGCACCCCGCGGGTGAGACGTGACCGCCACGCGTACCGACCGGTCAACAGTCCGTAGCGGGTCGGTGTGCAGACTGCACTGCCGGT
This sequence comes from Chloroflexota bacterium, assembly GCA_014191415.1. Taxonomy (GTDB): domain Bacteria; phylum Chloroflexota; class UBA11872; order UBA12225; family UBA12225; genus UBA12225. The sequence goes on along the minus strand of BJHB01000488.1, from coordinate 669 downwards.
GTGGGCGTCGGTAAAGCGCATGCCTTGGTTCGCAAGACCATCACAAAACGGGGTCGGAATACGGCTGTCAGGGTTCTGGCACGCAAGGTCGCCATAGCCCCAGTCGTCGGCGAGGACCACCACGATGTTCGGCGGTCGCGTCAATCCACGGTTTTCTGCCGACTGTGCCATGTCCCCTCCCATGCGCCCGGCATGCTAGCACCTGCGGGGAATGCCCAGGGTCCTAGACCAAAAGCCTCCCCGGGTCGTCAGCACCGCACACCAATCTCGGATACAACATCTCCGGAACGCCAGGGGCGCGGACTTCCGCACCGGTCTGGCAGAGAACGAAGGAGGCACCCATGACCCCTAGGAATGGCGAGGAACACTCCCCAGTGAATAGCCATACCCATGCCGATGGCGCAACGATCACGGCGGTACGCCTCACGCGAATTCGGGATCCATTTACGCCCCGGCACGACATCCACATGCCCCGAGTGAGCGGTGACTGGTCACTCATCGAAATCTGTGAGGTGGAGCTGGCGTCCGGAGTAGTGGGCGTCGGTGAGACGATCATCCAGTACACGTGGGGTGGGGTCCCTCGCGACGCGGTCGCGAAGGTCGTCGGCCAGAATGTATTCACTCAACTCTGGGACGACAGTTACGGGTGTGGTCTCCAGATGGCGCTGT
>BJHB01000487.1:0-2569 GCA_014191415.1 Chloroflexota bacterium | reverse complement strand
GGATGGATGGTGCAAGACTGACCATCAATCCCGCGACGCGCTATTGGGACGTTGCGGGCGCAGCGTCGGGGCCACGGTCACCGCGTCCCCGTCCACTTCGACCGCGTCCACCCTCTCCCCGACCACAGTGGTCCATCGAACCCCGGTTCATGCCTCCCATGGCCGGGCCTTCACGGTCCGCCATCGTCCCGAATTGGGTCAGCATCCCGTCGATGCGCCCGGCCATCATCGTCGTCATCGACGCCGCGCGTTCGGTCGTGAGCGTGCCAGCCGCCACTGCCGCATCAATACGGACCTGCATCGCGGCAAGGATCGAAGCCTTCACTGTTGCTACATCAACCCCATGGGCCTGCGCCACATCGGCCAGGGACTTCCCGGCAAGTTCGGTCCGCAGCACCTCCGGTGTCACCCCAAGTGTCGTGGCCACCGATCCCAGGACTTCCTCGTGCATGGCACCCGGTTCACCGGCCATCATGCCCGCGTCGCCCCGGTCGCCACGCCCGAGAGGCATCATGCCCCCGGCACCAGGAACCGTCGATCCGTCTGCACCCCGCCCGTGCATCGCACCGTGACCGCCCGGAAGCATCTGTGCGCCCGCCGGCAGTGCCGAGGCCGCAAAACCGGCTCCCCCGGCAAGGGTGATGGCAATCGCGCCACCGAACAGTGCGCGGCGTGTGGTGATCTTGATCTTCGTGTCTCCTCTTGGTGGCGGGTGGGTTCAGGTTGTCCCTCCCGTCACATTGAGTATTGACACGCCATGCTAAGCACGGGTCAAACGGTGTCCCGTTCCTGCTACGGACTGGGCAACATCCGGTAAATCATCTGGAAAACGCGACACGTAGCCAACGAAGGGGCGAGTGACTGGGATGGCGACGAGTCTCCCGATGATCGCGGTTCTGCCCCGTGAACCGATCAAATCCCGACGGCGACGTCTCCGGCACCCTCTCCCTAGTCGGCAGCGGCGATATGAACCGGTTGGGCTTCAACCGGGCGCACTTCCCGCGCAAAGACGATCATCACGATGCAGATCGCAAAGGCCAGCAAGGTCAGCAGTCCGAAGATGACCTGCAATCCCGGCCCAAGGACCGCGCCAAGGTCGGCAACCACCGACGCGTCGAGCGACCCGCGTTCGGAAACCGATAGCAGCCTCGAGATCATCGGGCCGGCCTCCTCGGCGGTCGCCCCAGCTGCCATCGCCGCCCCAAAGAGGTGCGCGTTCAGCCACCCGCCGCCGATCGCGACGAGCACCGCACCAGCCATGTTCCGTGCGAACTGCGTGGACGACGTCACTGCCCCGCGTTGGTTCCAAGGCACCGATGCCTGCGGTGCATACAGGAATGCGGTCGACGAGATTCCCTGTCCGACCCCGGTCAACGCCATCGCCACCGCGATCACCCACACCGGCCAGCCGTCACTCGCGAAGGTTGCCGCCAGGCACCCAAGCGTGACCAGGCCAGTCCCCACGATGGACACCCGCCGGAACCCGAGGATGATGAAAAGCCGCCCACCCACCATGGCTGCCAGCGACCACGCGAACCCAAGCGCAGTGAGGACAAGGCCGGTAGCCGTGGCACCTTCGCCCCGCACACCCTGGATCAGCAGGGGAAGAAAGGAGGTCAGAAGGAATTGGGCCGCGCCGATCAGCACATTTCCGGCATTGCCAACCGCAACGGCACGGATGCGGAACGCACCGAACGGCAGGATTGGGTCCACTGCCCGACGTTCCACGATGCCGAACAGCACCAAGAGAACCACGCCCACGGTCACCAGCAAGATCATCGGCGTGCCGCCCCAGGCCAGCGACCGGCCACCCTCCAGGGCGACAAGCAGGATGCACACCACGCCGCCTGTCAGTGTCGCCGCCCCGGCGTAGTCGATGTTCACCTGCTTGCGCGCGATTCCTTCGCGCAGGAAAACTGCCAGCAGGGCCAGTGCAAGGATGCAGAGAGGAAGGTTCGACCAGAAAACCCATCTCCACGACATGCTTTCGATGATGAAGGCACCGGTTGAAGGACCGAGAAAGCTGAAGAAGCCCCAGACACCGGCCGAGGCGCCCTGCACCCGCGCCCGGTCCTTGATGGTGTAGATGTCGCCGAGAACCGTCAGCACCAGTGGCAGGATCGCACCCGCACCCAGTCCCTGGATCACGCGGGCGCCCACCAGCAACGGCATTGACGTCGACGCCCCACACAGGAACGTCCCGGTCATGAAGACCGTGAACCCGAAGAAGAAGAGTGGGCGCCTTCCGAAGACGTCCGCAAGTTTCCCGTAGAGCGGTGCCGTGATGGTGGACATCAGCAAGTACCCGCTGAATACCCAGGGATAGAGCGAGATGCCTTGCAGTTCACCAGTGATCGACGGGAGGGCAACCGTCACCACTTGCGTCTCGAAGGCGACCGTCGCCGTTGCGATCAGCAGGGCGAAGGTGAGCAACTGCCGTTCCCGACCGGCCGGCATCACACTGGTACTGTCGCGGCGCACTGCCGTTGCCGTCATCTGGAACTCCCACGCAAGCGGACTAGAAATCGATCAGGGGAAAAGTGGTACGGGAAGGGTACGCCCGCGCCAT
>BJHB01000486.1:0-2572 GCA_014191415.1 Chloroflexota bacterium | reverse complement strand
GCGGTGGAAGGGGGCAAGGATGCGCTTGCCGTGCCCTCCTTTGCATCCGGCGGGGCCGGGCCGGTCCATGCCTCCGGCGTTGCCCGCATCCTCGGTAGCCGTGAAATCGTCGTCCCCTATGGCGCCGGCGTCGGCTCAACGATCGGGTTCCTTGTCGCACCGGTCAGTTTCGACTTCGTCCGCAGTTACTACACCCGCCTCGATACATGTGACTGGCATGCCGTCGCCGGATTGCTTGCCACGATGGAGTCCGAGGGTCGCAATCTCCTGACCGGTGCCGGGGTCAACGCGGGCGACGTGACATTCGCGCATCGTGCCGAACTCCGCCTCGTCGGCCAGGCCCATCAGGTGACCGTGGATCTGCCTCGCGAAATCCTGGATGCCCTGAACCCTGGTCGCGTTGATGGTTTCCGGGCGCTCGAAGTCACTCAGGATGCCTTCGACACTACCTACCGTGCCCTGTACCGGCGCAGTGCGCCGCCTGTTGCCATCGAGGCGGTCAACTGGCGGGTCGTGGCATCCGGGCCCGTCCCTGTCGTTGCCCTCCCCACGCCTGTCGCACCAGAACCAATGGGCGAGGCCACGTTGCTTGGGACACGACCAGAACAACCCGTCGTCCGTCCGGTTGCCTGGCCTGATGGTTCCGGATCGCGGGCGAAGCCTGGGAGCCAGGGGCGTCGGGGCGTATGGTCGTGGATCGATACGCCGGTCGTGAAGCGCGCCAACCTCCGCACCGGCATGCCCGCGATTCCTGGTCCAGTGATCATCGAGGAACGCGAAAGCACCACCGTCGTCCCACTCGGGTGGTCGGTTTCCCTCGAGATATCCGGTGCCCTCGTCATCACATCCGGCGAAGCCACCTCTCCGCGGAACGTGACCCCATGATTGATCCACTGACCCTCGAGGTGTTCTGGAGTCGCCTGATTGCGACGGTCAATGAACAGGCCACGTCGCTGATGCGGACGGCCTTCAGCCCGACCGTGGCCGAGGCGGGAGATCTCTCCGCGTGCGTCTTCGATCCGCGTGGCTACATGATCGCCCAGGCGGTCACCGGCACTCCTGGCCATATCAACTCCATGGCCCGGTGCATCCGCCACTTCCTGGATGCTTGCCCACCCGAGACGCTCAGACCCGGCGATGTCCTCGTCACGAACGACCCATGGAAGACTTCCGGGCACTTCCACGACATCACCGTCGTTACCCCCATCTTCCGTACGCCACCATCCGGCTCGCCGCTCCCTCTGGGAGAGGGTCAGGGGGTGGGGGATGCGTTGAGACCGGAGGAGACCGGGCGGGCGGATTCACCCCAGCTTGTCGCCTTCTTCGGCACCATCTGCCATGTCGCCGACATTGGCGGTCGTCCCTTCTCGACCGATGCGCGCGAACTCTACGAGGAAGGCCTGTTCATCCCGATCACGCACCTCTTCCGTGGCGGGGTTCCCAATGAGGAACTCTTGCGCATCGTGCGAGCCAACGTCCGCGAACCGGACAGCGTCGTCGGCGACCTCTATGCCATGGCGACCTCGAACGATGTCGGTGGGGCCCGACTTCTGGAGTTCCTCGAAGAGTTCGGCCTGCCAAGCATCATTCCACTTGCGGACGAAGTGATCGCCCGGTCCGAACAGGCAATGCGCAATGCCATCCTGCGCGTCCCCGACGGCATTTACCGCCATTCCCTCACGATGGACGGCTATTCCGAACCGGGCAGACCCGGCGAACCTGATCGCGAGGTGCCGATCATCCTTGCCTGCACCATCACCGTCACTGGTGACACCCTCCACATCGATTTTGATGGCACCTCACCGGTTGCGCCACGGGGGATCAACGTGGTGATGAACTACACCGAGGCGTACTCCACGTACGGGATCAAGTGCGCCCTCGCGCCGGATGTGCCGAACAATGAGGGCAGTTTCCGCCCGGTCACCATCACTGCACCGGTCGGATCAATCCTCAACTGCCAACCACCGGCACCCGTTGCCGGCCGGCATATCGTTGGCCAGTGGCTGCCCGCCGTCGTCCACGGTGCCCTTGCGCAGGCAATCCCCGACCAAGTGATCGCCGACGGATCTTCTAGCCTGTGGATCACGCAATTCTCAGGTTCGGATAACCGACAAGGGGGTGACGGCGCGGGGGGCGGAAGACGGTTCTCGATGGCCTTCTTCAACTCCGGCGGGATGGGCGCGCGCCCGACCAAGGATGGCCTCTCCAGCACCGCATTTCCATCCGGAGTGCGTGGCGTTCCTGCGGAAATCGTCGAGGCGCGCGCGCCGCTGCTCATCATGGAACGCAGCCTCCGGCCCGATTCCGGCGGTGCCGGGACACACCGGGGTGGCCTCGGACACCGCCTCGTCATACGTGCCGATGGCACCACTGGAGACCTCCGGTTCTCACCGTTCTTCGACCGCACCCGGGTTGCCGCACCCGGACGCGACGGCGGGCATGCCGGTGGCCTCGGCGACTACTTCCTGCGTGAGATCGTGCCGTCTGATCCACCACTACCCCCTCAGCGACCCCATCCCAAGGCCACCACGTATGTTCCTCAGGGCATGGCGATCGTCATGGACCTCCCGGG
>BJHB01000485.1:0-2588 GCA_014191415.1 Chloroflexota bacterium | reverse complement strand
GATCATCATTACTTCCCTGACCAACCACACCGGTCCGTTCCAGAACATCTACGCCGGACCCATCCCATTTGTTTATGACCCAGCACACCCAGAAAACATGGGAAGCCCGGTAGGCGAGTTCGACCAGAACGTGCGGGTGCGCAGTCTCGCGCCGGCAACCCTCCAGATCGAGACACGCCTGCAGGGCCGACGCGCATCTGACTTGATGCAGCGCTTCATCCAGCCGATGCGCGTGGAACTGCGTACCCACAATGCCGGCCCGGCAATCCGCAGACTGGCAACCTCCACCTACCAGTGGAACTTCGCCCCATCCGACACCACCTTCAGCTTCGGGACCCAGTCGGCCAACCTAACCGGCACAACGAACGTTCGCCTCGCGACGGGCACGTTCGCACAGGGCGAGAACTTTCCCTCATATGCCTACGCGATGCCGATCAACGGCATCGAACCCGGCACCTATGACGTCTACGTCAAGGGCCAGTCATCCGTCGGCGTCCTGATCGAGAACGTCGAGTTCGGCGCCGGCGCGGCCCGGGAGATCCGTGGCCTCGTCCTCCGTGAAGGCGATCTCGACACCTCGTCGGGACAAGTCGACCGCATCAACATCAACGACTTCGCCCAACTGTCCGGGTCTTACGGCACCTCCACTTTCAGTGCCGTCAATCCGCGTGCCGACATGAACCAGTCCGGCTACATCGACGTCCTCGACTTCAGCCTCCTGGCCTCCAACTACGGCACCGCAACCGCAACCTTCATCCCCAACATCCCGGTCACCATGACCGTGGTGGAAGGTGCCGGTAATCCGCCCGGTAATCCGCTAGGTGCATCACTCACCATGCTTTCCTCGGCAAGCCGGACCTTCACGGTCAAGTTGGACTCCGGTCCAAACACGGTGCAGTCGGCAACCGTGGTGGTGTCCGCAGCCGGAGGCTACATGGGCATGCCATTTGGTGTGTGCCAGGCAGCACCGTGTCAGTACGGAAATCGCTACGAACTCACGTTGCAACACGCAGCAAGTGGAAGCTTCGTCGTCGGCAACTTCGCGATTGACGGCAATCCGTGTGGCAACTCCTCCGGGTGCGAAGCCGACCTCGTCATTACGCTCACCAATGCGGAAGGAGTTACGGCTACCGGCAGTAGGGCAATCTTCTCGACGACTGCCAAGGTTTCCGATGTACACGTCACTCCTGACGTGACGTGGGACTTGCGCGTTGTGCCTGTCCCCCCATATGCCAACAAGTTCGCAGCCGACATCGTCCTCAAGCCGGCACCCGGCGTCAAAGTGACCGAAGGGTCGGCCACGATTTCCTACCCGTACACCGGCACCAGCGCACTCACAGCCGCCTGCGCCTCCGAGCCAACGTCAGGGGTCACTTGCGTTGAGAGTGCCTCTGGCACGTTCACCTTCGCAATCAACGCCGACCCGGGCCTCACGTGGAATCAGGCAACCGGGTCGGGTGTCTCCCTCGGAACCGTGACCTTCACCGCGGGCAGTGGCGGAAACGTCAACCCGGCTTCGATCACCGCCTCGGTGAATGCCTCGTCGGCGGTCTCGGTCCGCCAATCGACCGCGTCCGCGCCGAACGGGCGCTCACGCCTGACCGAGAACCTACAGGCCCTGATTGATGGCCGTAGCAGCGCGCAGGTTGGTGCCCGAAGCGTCGGTGGCGGGGTCAGCGTGACCATCATCGCCGACCGCGACATCCGCCCGGACCTGATCGCCCTGGGTGCCACACCCGGCGCGCACACGCCGAACCACGTGCACACCGCGACCGTCCCGGTCGGCGCACTCGTCGCCGTCGCCGAGATCCCCGGCGTGTCGCTTGTCTCCACCCAACCGGACTACAAGCCCCGCCTCGACCAGAGTGTCAAGGCCGTCGGCGCCGTGGAAGCCTCAGGAGCTCGCCTCCCGAACCCGGCAGGCGGCGTCTTTGACGGCACCGGGACCATCGTCGCGGTCATTGACAGCGGCATCGACTTCACCCACGAAGACTTCAAGAATCCGGATGGAACCAGTCGCATCCTCGCGATCTGGGACCAGGGTGGCAGCGGCACAGGAACCACGGCAATCGACAACGAGGGCACCGTCCGGGACGCACCAGCTTTCGCTCATGGCGTGGTCTGTGATCGCGCCAGTATTACAGCTAAAACCTGCACACATAAAGACACGAATGGCCACGGCACGCACGTCGCCAGCATCGCCGCGGGCAACCTCGGCGTGGCACCGAAGGCCGACATCCTGGTGGTCAACTCCATTGGCGTGACAGGCGGGAACGTCATCGAGGCGTTCCAGTGGGTCGTCGCCATGGCCGCGCAGGCGGGGAAGCCGCTCTCAGTCAACAACAGCTGGGGTGGCCACTCCGGGGCACACGACGGGAGTGATGGTGCGTCACTCGCAATCGATGGCTACGCGTCCCTTCCGGGCGTTGCCATGATGGTTGCGGCTGGCAACGAAGGCCAGATGAAACTCCACGCCAGCGGCACCGGGACCTCGTCCATCGGCTTCGTCCCGAAGGGCACAACCAGCACCATCAATGTCTGGTACGACAAGACCGACGACTTTTCGGTCAGATTGACAAGGGGCGTGT
>BJHB01000484.1:0-2592 GCA_014191415.1 Chloroflexota bacterium | reverse complement strand
ATGGCGATTGCGCCCCGGTAGAAGGCGTTTCGGCAGGAAAGCGGCTTCTCGGCAAGGATAGGACTTACTGGGAGTTGCCAGGCGTTTGCCCCGGTGTACGGCTGTGGTGTCGGGACCTGCTGCTGCCAGTTGCTGATCCCGACCATCATGCCGTGGTCCGGCAGGTCGCCACTTTCGATCCGGTAGACCGATTCGGTACGGGTCACCTTTACGGCATTCGGAAAGCGGTCGAAACCGGGAACAATGGCTTCGGGGTCTCTGCTGGGCAACCGAGACACAGGTTGGTCACCTGACGGCGAATTGGTGTCTGCCAATGCGTACTTGCAGCCGATCACGGAGGCCGTGGCTGCAAATGAAGAGATCAAGCCCCCGAGAAGGGTCCGCCGTGTCTTGGTGTCCATTTCCACGCCCTTTCCAACAATCACGGTGCGGTGGTGCACCTCGGATGATGATCGGGTTGGGGTGTCGAGGAGATGCTAAGTGGACGCTAAGCGTTGAGCGAGATTGTTGCCTGTCGGCCAGGAAGATTGCCGGGCCGGCGACGCCAGACGAGGCGGGTGCCTGCCTGCCTGGCGTCGCTCTGATTACTGATATGCAAGACTAGAGACGGACTCGCCCGAATGCCTTTGAGTCAAACATGTGCACGGTGTCAACGAAACGTATCGTGGAGGATTGCAAACCCATCACAAGCGAGTGCGTGCGAGCACCTCCTCCGAAGAAGCGCACCCCCTTGAGGAGGGATCCGTCGGTGGCTCCTGTCGCCGCGAAGATGATGGAGGAACCAGACGCGAGATCCGCGGTGTCGTAAATGCGGTCGGGGTCAATGGCCATCTGGAGGCATCTCAGGCGTTCGGAATCGTTCCGGGGAATGAACCGGGCAAGGATCTGTCCGCCGAGGCATCGAAGCGCCGCCGCGGTGAGGACACCTTCTGGCGCGCCTCCGGAACCCATCACGCAATGGTCGCCAGTGCCTGAGACGGCGCAGGAAATCGCCGCGGAGAGGTCACCGTCGGCGATCAGCCGGATGCGTGCACCAGTCGACCGCACATTCTCGATCAGGGCTTCATGACGTTCGCGATCCAGGATGACGACGGTGAGATCCTCGATATCGCGCCCGAGACTATCGGCAATGATGCGCAGGTTCGCGGCGACGGGGTATTCCATGCGCACCTTGCCGGCCGCCCCAGGGCCGACGCAAAGCTTTTCCATGTAGATGTCTGGGGCATTGAGAAGCCCGCCGGGCTCGGCAACCGCGAGGACGGAGATTGCACCGTCCTGACCACGCGCGACAAGGTTGGTGCCTTCAAGGGGGTCGACCGCAATGTCGACGGCGGCGAGGAGTGGTGCGCCGTTCACTTCAAGGCTTGGGTTCCGGATGCCGTCAGGCCCGGACACGGTCCACCCCGCACCAACCCGCTCACCGATATAGAGCATCGGTGCTTCGTCGCGTTCACCCTCGCCGATGACAATCGTGCCGACCATCGGGACTTCGTCCATTGCGCGACGCATAGCTTCGACGGCGGCACGGTCAGCCCCCATCGCATCGTTGCGTCCCATCATCCGCGCCGAGGCGATGGCCCCGGCTTCGGTGACCCTGACGAACTCCAGGACCAGTTGTCTCTCCATGCCTTCTCTCTCCTGCCAATTCCCCGTCGCGGCCGCGACCGCCCCGAGGTCGTCGACGTCAGCGAAACGGGTCGATGAATGAATGGGCATGCATGTTCAGTGGTGGTGCACGCTTGGGGAGGCTGGCACAAAAGGGTGAGCCCGGCCCGCTTGGTAGCGGGCCGGGCTCACCGGGTGTTCGCGGTCAGGCCTGCGCCTACTTGAGGAGCTGCAGGGCCATCTGAGGCGCCTGGTTGGCTTGGGCGAGGACGGCCATGGTGGACTGCTGCAGGATCTGGGTGCGGACCATCTCGGAAACCGATTTTGCGACATCGGCATCACGGATGCGGCTGTTTGCAGCGCCGGCGTTCTCGGAAGCAACCCCGAGGCTGTTGATCATGCTGTCCAGACGGTTCTGGTAGGCACCGATCTGTCCACGGGTGGTGCTGACTTCCTCGATGGCCGTGTCAAGCGCGCTGATCGCACTGTTCGCGCCACTCTGGGTGGTGAGCGAAATTGAGTTTGCGAGAATATCGACCCCAAGAGCGGCCGTGTTGGAATTAGTGATTGAAACGGTGATCTCGTTGTCGTTGGTGCCGGATTCGGTATTGGCACCGACATGAAGGAGAACTTCGGTAGCGTTATTAGTGGTGCCGTTGAGCAGGTTGATCTTGTTGAATTGGGTCGAGCTGGCGATCCGGTCAACTTCAGAGAGTAGTGCGTTCACTTCATCCTGGATATGAAGCCGATCGCTGTTGGACAGGGTGTCGTTGGCTGACTGCACCGCGAGTTCGCGCATCCGGCCGAGGAGGGAATGCGTCTCGTTGAGCGCACCTTCCGCGGTCTGGAGGAGCGAGATCCCGTCCTGCGCGTTCCGCTGTGCCTGGTTGAGGCCACGGACCTGGTTCCTGAGCTTCTCGCTGACGGCAAGGCCGGCCGCGTCGTCCGCTGCCTTGTTGATCCGGAGCCCACTGGAAAGCTGCTCAA
>BJHB01000483.1:0-2604 GCA_014191415.1 Chloroflexota bacterium | reverse complement strand
ACGTACAGCTCACCGGAAAACAGCGGAAGGAAGAACCGTCCGGGCACTAGCGGATCTGCAACAAGGGCCGGGGTCGGTTGGAAGTGCACCGGGAGACCCTGAACTGGCGTCCACGTTAGACCCCGGTCGACAGTGCGCATCACCCTCGCGCCAGTCCGGTGCGCCTCACGTCCAAAGAAGCCGCTCGCGCCCCAAGTTGCCACGGTGATTGCCATGTTCGGGTCAGTCTGGTGGGCGGCGACTGCCCGACAATACAGGGGATCCAGCGTGTTCGACCGGGAACCCCACGTTGCCCCTGCCGTCTCTGAGACGTAGATCCCGTCAGGCGTTGCGGCATACATGACGTGCGGTGCACCCGGACAGATTGCGAGGCCGTGGATGTCTGGGTGTACCGACGCGCTGGGATCCGTCGCGCCAATCTCGTGCCAATTGCAGCCGCCATCTGAAGACATGACCACCCCGCCAACCTCGATCCCGGCGTACTGGATCATCGAACGCGTCGGGTGAGGCACGATCGTCATGACGTGCGCGGTGTGGGGAGGAAGCGGATAGTCCCAGCGTGACGCCCCGTACAGGCCAGAGAGTGGCGTGCCTTCGGCCCACGTGGCGCCAAGATCGTAACTGTGCAAGATCGATGCCGGGTCGGTGCCAGCGATGAAGCCTCCCGCGCCCCACGCAAGTGCGGTGACCTGCGCCCCGTCCAACAGGCCACCGCAAGGTGCCCAGTGACGGCCGGAATCAGTCGACCGCATGACACCACGGCCATGTGATGGATGCAGTGGTTCCCGCATTGGCATCCCGTAATCGGGAGTGATCGCCGCGAGGATCGTGTCTCCTTGAACCGCCACCGCCTCCACGCTTGTGTCGAGAGGGCCCAGCCTGGTCACGATACCGTTATCCGGATTGACCTTGAAAACACCTTGCGTAGTGCCGGCGTAAAGTCGCATGTCGTCGGGAAACTGTACAAGGTTCAATGGCAGTTGACCGCGCGCGCGAAGCTACTGCTTCATGCGGGGGTCAAGGGCATCGCGGAGGCCATCGCCGAGGAACGTGAACGCCAGCAAAAGGAGAGCGACGCAAAGTGCCGGAGCAATGATCAAGGTCGTCTGACTGTAGATTGAAGAAAGACCGTCCTGCAGCATGTTTCCCCACGACGCCGTCGGCGGACGTACGCCCAATCCAATGAAGGACAGCCCGGCTTCCCCAATGATTGCCGAAGGCACGCCAAATGCAAGTGAGACGATCACCGGGGCAAGCGTGTTCGGGACGATGTGCTTCCACATGATCCGCGCATCGGTGGCCCCGAGCGTTCGCGCCGCCTCAATGAACTCCTTCTGCTTCAGAGATAGCACCTGTCCACGGATGAGACGTGCAAGACCCTCCCATCCAAAGATCGCGAGCGCGCTGAAAAGAAGGAGGAGACCACCCATTTGCTGACCGAACCACGTATCGCGGTACGACGCCGCCATAATGATCGCGAAAAGAATGTCAGGGATTGCGTAGAAGACATCGGCAATCCGCATCAGGAAGTTATCCAGTCGCCCGCCGATGAAACCGGAGACGATGCCGATGACCCCACCGAGCACGAGGCGGATTGCAACCGGGACAAATCCGACAATCAAGGAGATGCGCGAACCCCAGATCAGTCGGCTGAGTTCATCGCGGCCAACGGCGTCCGTACCGAGAATGAACGACCAATCCCCAGTCTGCCAGACCGGTCCGACGTAGACCTTTTCGTGATATTGGTCATTCATCGAGTACGGCGCGACCAACGGAGCGAAGATCGCGATGACGGCGAAGAAACAGATCGTTCCAAGACCGGCAACCGCCATCCGGTTCTTGAGCAACCGGGCCCACGCATCGGACCAAAGGCCACGAGGCTTGGTCACCCTCATTCCAAAGGCGGCTGCCGACGCACGCGGAGATACCGCTTGCCTGCCTGCGACTGACTGAGTCATCTCCGCTGGGTTCCAATCAGAATGGTCATTTGCACCTAGGAATGATCAAGTTTGACAAGCGCGGACACGCAGATTGTCCTACTTGTACGAAATGCGTGGATCAAGCCAGGCGTACACGATGTCAACGGTGAGGTTCGCCACTGCAATCAATCCAGCGTACAAGAGGGTCGTCCCTAGGATGACCGAGTAGTCGCGCTGCCCGATTGCCTGGACGAACATGCGTCCCATCCCGGGAAAGCTGAACATCGACTCGATGAAGAAACTCCCAGTCACCAGACCAGCCAGGGCAGGTCCGAGTACGGTGGCGACAGGGATCATCGAGTTGCGAAGCGCATGGCGAATCAGGATGAGGTTCTGGGACAAGCCCTTGGCACGGGCGGTGCGGATGTAGTCCTGACGCAACACTTCAAGCATCGTCGCGCGGGTGAGGCGTGCGATGAATGCCGACAGGCCGACACCAAGACAGAAAGACGGGAGCAGCCACGGTTGCCACGTATTCCACGTGCGCGCTGCGATCGGCAGCCACTTCAGCCACAGGCCGAAGATGATCATGAGGAAAATAGCGAGCACAAACCCTGGGGTCGAGACGAAGAGCGTTGACACGAATAGACTGACGTAGTCGAGCCACGTGTTGTGACGCACGGCC
>BJHB01000482.1:0-2604 GCA_014191415.1 Chloroflexota bacterium | reverse complement strand
ATTTATGTTCTATAATGATGGTCAGCGGCCAGGCTCACGGAACTGGACGGGTCTCGGTCTGATGGAGTAGCCATGCAATCAAGACAAGATAATGCGGACATGGTCGACAAGGTTCGGGCGAACCGGATACCTGTAGCTGACGTCGTCAGAGATCCGGGTCGAGGATCGCCATGTACGACCACATGGATAGATACCTCCTTTGGCATCGTGATCGCGACGATCGTTCGTTCACATGACGGGGGCGCCGAACAGGTTTTCCTAAGAGGCAACGTCGTCGGAGGTGAGAGCGGTGCAGCAATCGAGGCGCTTGGCCGGCTGATCACCATTGTCTTACGCATGCCTTCGACGATGAGCCCTGAAGACAGAATGCGTGAAGTCGTTGGGAGCCTCAGTGGGACCAACATCGAAAGGTTTACCTCTGAGCTCGCTCAGGGAGCAACTGGCTGAAATAGCCGTGCCACGAAATCAAAGCGTAGGGGGTTCTACTCAGGCGATCAACGCACTCATACGTCTGGGCTTTCATATGGAGACGTATTCTGAAGACGTATTCCGTCAATTTTCAATTTCCAGGATGTATGGTCAGGCTCAAGGCAGGGACGTGATGATGACTAATGATGGATCCCACAAGCACGAGGAACTTGGCTCCGCCCGCTTCTCATACCTAGCCGCAACATATGAACTTCGGGATGCCAAACTTGCACTGGGACGGGCAACCATCGCCGATTACCACGGAGCGTCGGTTCACCTCGCCACCGTGACCGAACTTCACCGGGAGTCCGAAGTCAAGTGGGACGCAGCGCGCGCAGCGCATGCCAAGGCTTGGATCGCTTTCGACGCACTTGCATGACAGCCTCCGCCCACATAACCGAAGACTACGGCGTGAGGACACCCAGCCCGCGTCTACGCTTCGAAAGGAATTCCCAACGAAGCGGAAATTGCCTCCAGCACTCTTCGCCAAGTGACGAGCGAGTATCGACCCGGGGTCACCGCATTCTTGGTCAGCGCCACCGCAAGGCGATGGCGAGGCGAAACCATGGCTGCCCGACCTCCAGCACCGTCGTGACCAAACGCATCCCGCCACGGAGCAAGGCGGTGCCCGGTTGGAGCCACTTCCGGCATTCCCCCCAACTGGTAGCCAGGTCCCATTCCCATCGCAAGTGATGATCCGTCGTTTCCAAAAACCGGACGAACGGCTTCAGACAGCGTTTCGTCCCGCAAGAGGCGCACACCATCAACGCCGTCTGGGCCAAGAGACGCATAAACCCGGGCAATCGCCCGTGCGGACGTCGTGAGGTTTGCCGCTGGCATGCAGCCGTGGATCCATCTCGGGTCGTTGCCGAACGCGACCATTCGGTCGGCTTGGTCACTCTCTTCTATGGAAGGCGGCGCAATACCCGTATCCAGGCCAGGCGAGCCGGCTATGACCAGAACAGCCCTGGTTGACGCTCGCAGCACGTCTGACGGATCAATTCCAAACGTGAGGTCCTTTATTCCGAGACGCTGAGAAATCTCCCGGTCGACCGCACTTGCAAACGACTCTCCAGACACACGCACCACGATATTTCCAAGGATCGAACCAAAGGTGACTGGGTGGTGGACGAGGGTTGATCGAGGCTCCCACAGCGTAGATGCGCCCTCAACCGCCCGCCCTGCATCGGCAAGGTTCCACTGATCGAGCCAGGAGACATTCGCAATCTCTGATAGCCCGGCGCGGTGTGTCAAGGCATCACGGACAGTAATTCCCGACTTGCCGTTGCGCGCAAACGCAGGCCAGTACTGCGCGATTGGGGCGTCATAGTCGACAAGGCCAGCCTCATGGAGGCCGTGAACCAGGGTCGCAGTGATGCCCTTCGAGCAAGAGAAGACCAGGAACGGCGTATTGTGGTCTACCTTGCGCCCGGTCCCGGGGTCTGCAATCCCGGCCACCGCGTCAACCACAACCTCGCCTTTGTGGTAGGCCGCCACCTGCATACCACATTCGCCAAGCGATTTGATTGCATCGTTCACAACCTGTACGACCGCCTGCTGAGCCCGTTCGTTCACCGTGTTTCACGCCTCATTTACAGGCTCTTCTCGGAATATCGCTGGTCCTCGTCTTGTCGCCACTGCAACAAATCTTCAAAAGAATTGATCCGGGTTCAACGAATGAGCGAACGCATCGCACGTCCGACTGCACTCACCACCAGTGCTGCGTCCTCATCGGACAAGATACGAACGTCGATTCTGACAACTTTCGGATCTGTGTGGCCCATTATCGCGACACTGGGTGTGCCACTCAAAAGTGATTCCTGAAGAGTTTTCGCGTGAACTCCGGTCTTGTCATCAATATGCACAAATACCGTGGGGTACGGCCTCCCGATATGGTCTGGAAATCTCAGTTCGGCCCGCAAACCTGATATCCCGTTGATACCCGCAACGACAGCAGATGTTCGCTCAAGCGCCGCCTGCAAATCAGAATCATGGTCTCGTGACGCCCAAACATCGATTGCCGTCAGCAAACCAAAGACTTCCTCCTTGGAGACCTTCAGTGGTCGCCCAATCCCGTGCACCGGGCTCGATTGAAGCCGAGCTGCTTCAAAGAGGTCCCGCCGACCGGTGAGGATG
>BJHB01000481.1:0-2619 GCA_014191415.1 Chloroflexota bacterium | reverse complement strand
CGTCCGAAGGATTGCTTCAACTGACATCGGCACGCTTGGGGTCGGACAATCGGCTTGGGCAATCGGCACGGCCATCGTCTCCACCGCAATCTGGGTGTCCCACCATCGGGGTGGGTCTGCCTTCGCGGGCGGGCTCGTCACCTCGCCTCAAATCGCTGGGCCATCGGAGGATGACCGGGCAATCGTCCCCGTCGCGTACCGGTTCGTGGTGCTCACGGTCGCGATCGGGTCGACGATGTACGGCGCGGCCATGTTGGTGGAATGGGTCCTCGGGCTCACTGTGGGATCGGACACGCCCGACCATGTGTTCGAAAGCGCACTCGATGGGATGGTCGAGGCATGCGTATTCGGCAGCGCCTGGTGGCTGTTCAGACTAGCGTCAATCGAGTCACGGTTCACCACGCAAGACGGTACGCCACGAGGCCTCGTCATCCTCTACCGATACCTCGCCACGGTCGTTGGTCTTTGCATATGGGCCTCGGGACTTGCACTTCTCCTGACAGATGCGATCACCTATGCCACCTCGCACTCGGCGGCGGGAAACCTCGAAGGTGCGTGGCGCCGTGAGGCCTCACTCGTACTGGTAGGTGTCCCGCTCTGGCTCGCCTATTGGAGGGCACCGGGCCACCCACTCCTGGATATCGGCGAAACCGGGTCTCGTTCGAGGCGCGGTGCGCTATACCTTGTCTTGCTTGCGTGCGCACTTGCACTCCTTGCAACAGGTGTCGCAGTAGCCTACGTGGCGCTGGAGGCACTTGTCGGTCGGGACGTGAAAGAGATTCCGTGGTGGGCGTTGGTCACCACCCTGTTGTCATTCGGTATCGGCGGCTATCACTTCACCGTTTTGCGCGCAGACGCCCGGCGCCTCTCACTAGTCACCGTCAAGTTCCCGGATAAGGTCGATGGCCCGTCCGTCGCAAGCCTGCCGGAGGATCCAACACTGACGGAATGGGCGGTGATCAGCGGAGGCCCGAGCGCAACGTCCGTGACCTGGTTTGGTACCTACGCTGAGGCCCTGGTCGCCACCGCACGCATGGGTGAAGTGAATGAAGGTGCTGCCACGTGGATGCGAATTGTCCGCACGGTCCCGACCACGCCCGCGGACGGACCAGATCAGCCGGCGTAGTTTGGCGCTTCCTTGGTAATGACGACATTGTGCGGATGGCTTTCCCGCACTGATGCACTGGTGATGCGGATGAACTGAGCCTTCCGGTGCATCTCGGCTATGTCAGCGGCCCCAACATAGTGCATGCCCGCCTTGAGGCCGCCGCTCAACTGATAGATCAGGTCCGCCAAGCGACCCTTGTACGGAACACGTCCCTCGATGCCTTCGGGAACCAGCTTGAACGCACCCTCCTGCACATACCGGTCACGGGCATAGCCTCCACGGCGCTGCATGGCCGCAAGCGAACCCATGCCCCGGTAGTCCTTGTAGTGCTCACCCTGGAAGATCACGACCTCACCCGGTGACTCATCGACCCCCGCCAGCAATCCACCCAGCATGACCGAATGTGCTCCCGCGGCGATGGCTTTCGCAATCTCGCCCGAGTAGCGAATGCCACCATCAGCCATGACCGGCACACCGTGCCTCCGGGCCGCTGTTGCGCACTCCATGATGGCGGTGAGCTGCGGGACACCCGCACCAGTGACGATGCGGGTGGTGCAGATAGACCCAGGCCCGATTCCAACGCGAAGTCCGTCTGCACCTGCTTCGATCAGGTCTCGTGCACCTTCGAACGTGGCGACGTTGCCAGCAAGGATGTCCACGTCGAACGATTTCTTCAACCACTTGATGGCTTCAATCACCCCGACTGAGTGACCGTGTGCGGTATCAAGGACCAGAAGGTCCGCACCGGTTTCCACCAGAGCACCCGCTCGCTCCTGCATGTCAGGACCAACCCCGATGGCCGCACCGACGCACAGGCGCCCTCGGCCGTCCTTGGTTGCCAAAGGAAATTGGACCTTTTTCTGGATGTCCTTGACAGTGATGAGGCCCTTGAGAACCCCGTCGTCATCGACAATCAACAGCTTCTCGATCTTGTGGCGGCGAAGGATTTCCTTGGCCTCATCGAGAGTAATGCCGACCGGCGCCGTCACCAGACCCTCGTGGGTCATCAGCTCGGAGATTGGCCTCGTTGGATCCGTCTCAAAGCGGGTATCCCGGTTAGTGAGGATGCCCACTAGCCGGCCCTCCTCAACGATTGGGACACCCGAGATGTGGTACTTCTGCATCACCATCTCGGCATCCGCGAGCCGGTCTGTCGGGCGAAGGGTCACCGGCTCCACAATCATTCCGGCCTCGGATCGCTTGACCTTGTCCACCTCGGCCGCCTGCAAGTCCACGGGGAGATTGCGGTGGATCACACCAAGACCCCCTTCACGGGCCATCGCAATTGCCATGCGTGCCTCTGTGACGGTGTCCATGGGCGAGGAGACGACAGGAAGGTTGATGCGGATGCGCCGGGTGAGGAACGTTGCGGTACTGACGTCATGTGGCAGGACCTCACTGCGTCCTGGCCTCAACAAGACGTCATCAAATGTGAGACCGTCGGTGGACACCCAGATTGGCGTATCGCGTTCGAGTGGTGCGAAACCCGACGGGGTGCCAGGTTCTTGCGG
>BJHB01000480.1:0-2625 GCA_014191415.1 Chloroflexota bacterium | reverse complement strand
TGGCGCCTTGGGAGAGGACGTTGCACCCGACGTTCTTGGCACGATGGCTCCCGGTTAGCAGTCGAGGGCTAGAATCCCTGAAGATGGTGGTCGGCGGCATCGGATTGGCCCGGTCCACACGACTTGAATACCCGCTTCCGATTTCGACGGGCGCAACCCACTGGCCGGAGAACGAGAACCTCGCATGGCGACCCGGATCATTGCGGTTGCGAACCAGAAGGGTGGTGTCGGAAAGACGACCACTGTGGCAAGCCTCGGTGCCGCCCTCACGGCACTGGGACGCCGGGTCCTGCTCGTGGATATTGATCCCCAGGCAAACCTGACCAGTGCAGTCGGATCCAGCAAGGACCTTCCGGGCTCCTACGAACTCCTGCTTGGCGAGGCGACTGCCAAATCGGTCATCGTCGCCGTGCTCGACGCCGCTGGGAATCACGTTCCCGATGGTGCCTGCCTCGACCTGATCCCGTCGTCGCCAGACCTGGCAGGTGTGGAAACCGAACTCGTCGGACAGGCAAACCGGGTGGAACGGTTGCGGAATGGGCTCCTCGGCTCGATCGAGACATACGATTACGTGCTGATCGACTGTCCCCCGGCCCTCGGTTTGCTTACCCTGAATGCACTGGTTGCGGCCGCTTCAGTGCTCGCGCCAATCCAGTGCGAATACCTAGCCTTGGAAGGTCTGACCCAGTTGCTCGATACGTTGCGCCGGGTCCGCGACCGTCTCAACCCGGAACTGCGCGGCCTCTTCCTGTTGATGACCATGTTCGATTCACGTACCGGTCTCGGCCAGCATGTCGTCGAGGAGGTCCGCACGCACTTCCCAGACCTGTTCCTGCAAACGATGATCCCGCGGACAATCCGCCTGGGCGAGGCACCCAGCTACGGCCAATCCATCATGCGGTACGACCCGTCCGGACGAGGCGCCGAGGCGTACCGTTCCCTCGCCGCCGAACTTGATGCACGGTTCGACGCTGCCAGGCCCGCAACGTTGGTGGGGGTGTAGCAATGCCGCCACGACGGGGCCTCGGGCGGGGTCTCGACGCATTGATCGCGTCGACCCCTGAGCCCATCATCACAATTCGCACACCGGAACCGCACGATGACCTGGTGCCTGACGGTACGCCTTTTGAAGTGGATATCGACCGCATCGAGGCGAACCCGCGCCAACCGCGACAGGTCTTCGAAGAAGTTGCAATGGCCGACCTTGCGGACTCGATCCGGGTGCACGGCGTCCTGCAACCACTCTTGGTGAGCCCGGTGCCAAACGTAGGTGGGGGGCTGCCCCGCTACCAGTTGATCGCCGGGGAACGACGATGGCAGGCCAGCCGGATGATCGGCCTGCTGCGCGTTCCCGTGTCTGTCCGGGTCACCACACCGCAGGAGTGGCTTGAACTCGCGCTGGTCGAGAACGTCCAACGGTCCGACCTGAACGCCCTTGAAGCCGCCGGCGCCTATCGCCAACTGGCCACCGACTTCGGCATGACCCACGAGGCCATCGGCAAGCGTGTGGGGCGTAGCCGGCACACCATCACGAATACCTTGCGTCTGCTCCAATTGCCCCCAAGCGTGCAACAGGACCTCCGGGACGGCGACCTGACCGAAGGGCACGCCCGGGCACTGCTCGCCTTGCCAGACAGCATCCGCCAACGGGAAGTGGCTTCCCGGGTCATCCGGGAAGGCCTCAACGTGCGCCAGACCGAGGCGCTCGTGAAGCGGCTCCTCGGGCCGGTCGCACCACCGCCTCCCAACCCGGTAGAAACCCATCCGGTCGCACAGCGCATCAGGTCCGTGCTCGGAGACACCACCACGCGGGTCGACCTGGTCCAGGGACGCCGGGGAGGCAAGGTCGTCATCCACTTTGAGGACGACAGCCAGCTCGAACGTCTGTACGGACGCCTGGCGTCGGGCACCGATGCACCATCCGGTCCGACCGTATCCGTGCCTGAAACGAACCTAATCGAACGACGCGTCAACGATCCGACGTAGCGCGTCGATGTCGTTGAGGATCACCCGGTTCCTGGCGATGGCTATCGTGCCCCGTGACCGGTAGTTCGACAGTGCCTTGTTGACGCTCTCACGGGTCGCCCCGATCATCGAAGCGAGGTCCTGCTGGGTAACCCGCAGCTCGACCGGCGGGGCCAGGCGAGCACGGGTTCCAGCGTCATCGCCATCCGGAAACGCCATTGCCAGGAGTTTCTTCGCGAGGCGTTCCCCAACGTCAAGGAACGCTGCGTCCTGGACCAACATGCCAGACTCCCGCAGGCGCCTCGCCAGTGCGCGGAGAAGACGCAGGGAAACATCCGGCGCGTCACGCAACAACCGATGGAACTCGGTCTTCCGCAGTGAGAGTGTGGTGGTGGGCGCCGTGGCCCGGATAGTGGCGGAACGCGGCAAATCGTCAAGGAGGGACATCTCCCCAAAACTCTCGCCCTCTCCCAGGAAGGCCAGGATTGCCTCGTGGCCGGCACGCGAAGTCACGACAACCTTGACCTCACCATTCAGGATCACGTGAACGGAATCGCCCGGATCGCCTTGAAGGAAGACGATCTCCTCACGTTCAAACCGATGCGTACGTGCCAGACGACCCATGTCAACGAGCTGAGTCTCGGTTAATCCCCGAAGCAG
>BJHB01000479.1:0-2629 GCA_014191415.1 Chloroflexota bacterium | reverse complement strand
ACACGCCAATCCAAGAGGAAATCATCCGCCTCTAGCGGGCTGGGGCTTGTCAACGGGCTCGTGACCATGCCGTTCACCCGTTTGGTGGTGGTCTTTGAAACATGCGCGTAACTGCTCCTAAAATGGATAGGTTGCGCCGTGCGCCGCGAACCCGGCACGACCATTGGCAACCTTATGCCGAGGGCCCGGGCGTAAAAGGTACGCAATCGCACGTTTTTGCAAAGGCGGCGCATCTCAATGTTTCCAAGGTCAGATAGCAGACGAATGGCACCAATTCTGCTTCCGCGGGACGTTTCGATATCAGCCACGAAGGTCGCTCTCCACACCGCGGTGCATGACTCGGCATTCATCGCGTGTTCGCGAGCAGTTGGCGAGGCAGGCGCGAGTTTTGGGTTTGACCCCGACAGCTTTGCGATGAAGTCCGTCCGCTACGCCCTCGGACAAGGGTGGGAAGCCCTCTGGATGTCATTCAGAGCGCTTGATCCTGATTGGGAACGGAACCTCGTGTACTGGCGTGAGTTCACGATAAGGGTAGCCAAGCCGGCGTTCCAAGACGCGTTCTGGGAAAAGTTGCCCGGTGGTCATATTCCGCGGAAGGTCGCAGACAGGTTCGTTGAGGCGACATTCGACGCATTGTTCGAGGCGGGGTGGTCGGTCACCGTCTCCATTCTTCGCCTCCAATCCAGTTGCCTGCATGCAGCCCACCGCGCTGCACGGCGGTCAGGCCTTTCAACTGCCTGGGATGTGGCGTTCATGGCTGCATTCAGGGTCACTGAAGCTGACTCGTGTGAACGGACAGCTGCATGAGCTGAGGCGGTCACGGGGGCGCTGACCTTCCCCGGGCCTGCTTGCGCATCGCTTCCCAGGAGTGGTGTCGACACGCAAAGCCCCCGGCATCGACCTGTCGAGTTGGGGGCTTTGCGAAAACGGGGTAGCAGTTACCGCTTCGCAGGATGCGCGCGGATGGCTTCCTCGTTAATCTCAGTCCCCCAACCGGGACCGGTTGGCAAGTACATGTGCCCATCACGGATTTCTGGCACGACAGTCACAAGGTCATCCTGCCACGGAACCATGTCCGGATCGAATTCCATGATCCGCAAGTTCGGTGTCACTGCCGCAAAATGCGCGCTCTGCATTGTGGCGAGATGGCTGTAGAAATTGTGTGGCGCGACATTTGTCTCGTAGGTGTCGGCCATGTTGGCTATTTTTAGTGACTCTGCGACGCCATTCCAAGGTGTGTCTATGATCGCAACGTCCATGGACTGGTTTTCAAAGTACGGGCGGTAATCCTTTCGCCCGAAGAGGCATTCGCAGGAAGCAACCGGGATCGAGGTCTGGCTTCGAATGTAATGAAGGGCCCTGGGATCGCGGGAATCGATTTCGACCCAGAAAAGGTTAAACGGTTCCATTGCCCGAGACATCTGGATGTAGCCCTCGGTCTTGTAGTTAAAGTTCAAGTCGACCATGATGTCAATGTTCGGGCCAACCGCCTGCCGGAAGGCTGCCAGTTGGTCCTTGATGGCACTGACCGCGTACCGCTCAGGGTTCAGCTCTGGAAAGCTATCCCCCCGAGCAAAGCCGGGGATATGACCACGCGGATCATCGTCTCCCAGAAGCAGGACGTTGGTTTTGAGCGCCGTGTAGCCTCGGGCGACCACTTCCCTTCCGGCTGCGAAGACATCATCCAGGGTTTTGACCGGGGGGATGCCCATCGACTTCCAATGAGATACCCGGTACGAGGCACAGTGCGACCAGTACAGGCGGATTCGATCGCGTACAGGTCCGCCGAGCATCTCGTAAACCGGAATGCCGAGCGCACGGGCCTTCACGTCAAGCAAGGCATTTTCTATCGCACCGATTGCCTGTTGGACTGCGCCCCCCGATGCTTGGCGGCGCAACGCGTACAACAGCGCAACGTGTGCTTCGTAGTTGCGGGGGTCCTTGCCAATCAGGACTGGGGCGAGGTTGTCGATGAGCGCGGACACGCCGGCGCCACCAAAGGACTCATTGAATTCGCTCCATCCGACAATGCCTTCGTCGGTGGAGATTTTCAGGAAATCCAGCGTGCGCCATGCGCCGTCCGCATGCAGGCGCTCGATTTTTGTGATCTTCATCTTTGAACTCCTTCATCTGTCTGCTTGTTGGCTAAGCCTTCGCGCTCCAGACGTCCGGAAGGGTACAGCCATTCTGGCGCGTCCCGAACCGTTAGCGAGGCAGGACCGATATCCTGAAGGCGGTGGAACAGATCGGCCCCCCTCGGCAGCCTCCAGCGATGCCCACGGATTTTGTTGATCGTATCTGCCGCACGTTTGGTGACGCAGGTCGACGGTGGCTCAACACGCTTCCCGCAACTATTGCCAATTGTGTGCGGATGTGGGACCTCAAACTGGAGGAACAGTACGAGGACCTGAGTTTCCAGTATGTGATCCGCGCCCTAAGAGCCGACGGTTCACCGGTGGTTCTGAAACTTGGCGTGCCGCGCGACGAACTCGACGGCGAAGTTCAGGCGATTCGCTTGTACGCGGGTCGTGGGGTGGTGCGTTTGCTCGAGTCGGATCACGCACTTGGTGCACTTTTGCTGGAGAGGATTGAGCCAGGGTTCCAGTTGGCTGAACTCGCGCGCCGTGAC
>BJHB01000478.1:0-2635 GCA_014191415.1 Chloroflexota bacterium | reverse complement strand
TAGGTGCGCATCCCCGGACGGTCACCCCACGAAGATTGGCCGATCCACGACCACCGTTGGTACATCGGGCCCATTCGGCGGGCGTAGCAGGGTGCGGTCGATGACGACCATCGGGTCCCCCATCCGGCCCAGTCGTTCCGGACGTCGTCTACCGGATCGGTCCGGAGTGTGATCTCGATCCATTGGCGTTCATCCTCGTTTGCGCGGGGATTGAGACGGATGGCGTAAGCCGGTGAGGCCTCGTGACCATCCGAGGCAATATCGACACTGAAGCGCACACCATCGCCGTAGTCCACATACCACGCTTCGGTGCGCAGGGCCATCCCGGCGGTGAAGTACGTGGCAGTCTCCGGGACGGTGACATCAAAGGCAACTTGCGATTCCGAATGCATGAACAGCCATTGCCTCTGCCGACCGCCGTGCGGGAACTCAACCCGGTTCGGTCTTGATGCGTCGAATGCACCGACAAGCAGCTAGCGCACATCGATGAACTTGTCTGCGCCGAGGGCCGACCCGGTAGGCGATGAGATGCGTGTACGGCCATTGCGCACCAGATAGGCAACGTCAGCGATGATCAGATTCGGGGTCGTGCCCGGCACCGAAGGTGGCTGAGACATCGACACTTCGAAAGCGGTCTGCGCGATTGCCATTCCGGCGAAGCCAAGCGAGGCGACTGACGCGACGATCCATCCGGCGCGCGACCACGAGACAATCGTCGGCCACCCACGCCCGAGGTTCATGAGCATCGCGATGGTCACGGCGATTGCGGTCAACGCGGTGATGGCATCACCGGCCATGCGAGGCAGCGTCGAACCGAAGACCGTGGTCACCGTGTGGTAACCGGCGGGCACATCGACCAACTGGAACCCGAGGCGCGAGTCCTCGGATGCATCGTATGGGGGTACCCGGATCGACACCTCGGCACCGTCGATGAAGGCTCGCCATCCCGGAAACCACAACTGGTGGAACGCGACCGTTGCGCCGGACGGTTCGACTTCAACGCCGACCTCATTCCGGAGTACGTCGCGACGGAGTTCGGTGATGCGGGCGCTGCCAGCGTAGACGAGTGCGGTGCTGCCAACCCATGATCCGGGCGGGTAGTCACGGTCGAAGACCTGGTTTCCCCGCGGGCGACCCGGAATCGCTACGGCAATATCGACACCAACGGGAGTGAACTCACCGCTGCCGGTCGCGGCCCCACCGTTCCACGCATCCCGGTTGAACTCGGTTCGCAGGAGGGCATTCGCATCGACGGCGTGCGAGACACCTTCCAGGAACGGGATCGGCGCGTCAGCCAGGCTTCCGATGGCGACGGACATGACCGATGCCAACGCCACCACCCACCCGACGCCAAGACACCGACCGCACGGCCAGGCCGTCCAGAAGCATGCCGAGTGCAAGGGCGACGCCCAGCGAGAATGGCCCGTAGAGGTGCGCCGGGATCTGCAGGAACTGCATTGGTGCGAAGTTTGCCCAGACATACGCCGTCCACGTGGTGTTGAACAGCCACATCACACCGAGGATCAGAACCGGACCCATGATGGGTACCGCCGGTGGCAGTGCGCTGACCGGTGTTCCGGGGATGATGCGACGGCGGGTACGGGACGCGAACATTCGTGCAAGCGTGATGACGATGATCCCAGCACTGGCGCTGAGTGCGGTCACGGCCAAGGCAGCTGAGGGTTTCACCGGACTGAACATCAGGGGAAGACCCCACGGATACCGGTAGGTCCACGTCCAGTCGACGGCACCCGGCAGACCGTGATTGTTGGTGGGGTGTGAACGAAGCTGCGGTGCATCGCTCCCGAAAGGCACCGCCAGCCTTTCCAGCATGTCGTCGATCGGTGCCTTGACAAGGCCGAGATGCACGCTTGCCCCTTCGGTGAGGGTTGGTATCGCCGAGAACGCCACCAGTCCCCCGGCAATGACCCCACTGGTCACCAGTCTCAGGATTCCCCGACGGACTGACGGGAACGGCTTGTTGACAAGATGGACGCTGATCCATATCGATGCGGAGACGATGCCAAGCACCGCACTCAACTGGTGGGTCAGCAGAAGCGCTGCACCGACGACCGCCGCAACCAGGATTGTCCGCAGCGTCGAACCGCTCCCATCGGCCATGAGACACCGGTCAACCGCAAGCAGGAACCACGGCAGGATGCCCATCCCAAGTGCCTCAGGTAGGTCGGCGCGGGAGTAGAGGTTGGTGATGAAGGGATACGGCGCAAAGACGTACAGCATGCCCGCGGCGATCGCGGGGATCCGGTCGCGGTTGCCAGTGATCCTTGAACTGGTGATACGCACCAGCGCGTACGTACCGGTGGCACCGGATGCAATGGTCACGATGCCAAGCGCGCGGAAGGCATCCCATGTGGACAGGCCGAGTGCCGTGAGAAGGGTCGCGCCGTAGTAGCTCAGCGGTGCGTAGAAATTGAAGACCGGGTAGCCGTAGCCACGATAGAGGTCCGAGGCCCATCGAGGGAGGGCAAACGCCTCGTTGAACGCCAGACGCATCGCGTAGATCCGGAGGAGGTGAGCCTCGCCGTCATCAGTGCGCCAGAGGTCCAGATCTGGGCGCAGCATGATCGACCAGACCGGATACAGAAGCAGAAGCAGGAGCGCGAGGGACACGATG
>BJHB01000477.1:0-2649 GCA_014191415.1 Chloroflexota bacterium | reverse complement strand
TGCGCGAGGAACTGGTCACCTGCTTCATTCTGGGGCTTGTCCTTGTGACGTCGTCGGGGCACTTATGGCGACCACTTGCCAGTGACTTCCGGGAGTGGTTTCGGGTGCCCATCGGGGACCGGTGGCCACTCGCGGGGCGACGTCTCGCGTGGTGGCGAATTGTTCTGGCGGGATTGGCCGGCGCGGGGGTCATCCTCGTCCGCGCTGACATGGTGGTCCTTGTTGCGATGGTCGGTGGGACCTTCACGGCGATGTTTCGTTGGGGTTGGCGGACCTGGGTTCCGATAGCCGCGCTTGCCCTGGGCTTCGCGGCGCCGATGTACGTTGGGTACTGGGCCACGCAAGGTGACCCCTTCTGGCCGGGAACATATGGGGCGTCAGTAAACCGCAATCTTGAGTTCCCGGAACGCATGGGAACGCCGGGCTTTCCGTCGGCGGCCGAATATGCTGCGAATTGGGCAGCAGGCCCGCTGATCTCACCGATAAAGTACTTCTTCGGCTACCACACGCCGATGCAGTTTCTTCAGTACTCAATTGCCGGTTTCGAGAGAATCTTCCGCGAAATCCTTTTTGCGGATCAACCGGTGTTGCTTGTGCTGTTCTGGGTTGGACTTGGCTTTTCAGTGGTTTCAGGTAGATGGATCATTCCGTGGGGAATTGCGATGACGCTTCTCCCGTTCTACGCGTTCATGGCCGGCGTGCCAAATCCCTGGGTCTTTCCGGGCCGGTATGCGCATCAGGCCCTCCCATTTGCCGCCCTTGCGGTCGCGTGGGCGGTATGCGGCCTACCGATTATTGGGATATCGTGGTTCAATAGGCGGAATGTTCGAATCGCACGAAGCGGTTCGGGAGGCTGAAATGTCGACAACCGTATCTGCGCCTGCTCCGGGATCCAAGGATGACGGTTCCACTACCCTGACCAAGAACCCCGGTGAACCCTTGGTAGACGCTTCGGTCGCTTCAGAGGAAGAGGATCGACTTCCAACGTTCCGGGAGATCGTCGACCTAATCATCCACCCTGTGGTGTTGCGTTCGTTTGCAATCGTCTTGGTCGCGACCGTGATCCTTGTCGGTCTGCGGGTTCTCACGTGGAATGAAATCGCTGATGGTGCCAGATCACGGTATGTCAAGACGGCCATCTTTGGAGGCGCGTCGGCGATGATGGTCTGGTTTCTGGTCCTTCTGCAAGTAGGCGCGCAGAAGCGGTGGCCGGTCTACTGCGCGGTCGCGGTGATGCTTGCCGGCGATGCCGTCCACTACGTGCGACTGGCGAACCCGATCGTGCGAGGAGGCCCGGTAGTTGCTTTCAATGCATCCTTCGCTTCGGCAACTCCGCTCGATGGTCAATGGGAGGTCGAGACCGCAAACGGTGGGACCGCAAGAGTTGACGGTTCGACGGCGGTCCTGACGGCGGGACCGAGTGGCACTTCGTACATTCTTGCCCGCCTACCCAAGGAACCGGACGTAAGGGAGTCGTGGTGGCTGCCGCTCGGTTTGGCCACCTTGGAACGGGTAGAGACCCTTTCGTGGCGCGCGCAGATCGACCGAACCGGTGGCTATTTCGTCGTAACCGAGATCAAGCAACTCTTGATCCAGGCTGTTCCATACGGGATGCACATCACGTATCCGGATGAGATGAAGCAGGCCAAGGGGTATGAGATCCAGACGCAGGTGACTCTTGATGGCAAGATGCACGACTGGGAAGTCATCCGAAACCCCAGGGAGATTCGTCTCCGGGTCGACGGCAATGAGATCTGGAAGTCGCGATCACAGGGTCCACTCGGCCAGTTGAAGGTCGGCGAGTCCAAGCGCGACGCGGCGCACGGCGGGACGGTAAAGGTGGAACGTGCCTCGTACCGCACGGTCCTGATGCGTGAACCGGCGGCGTAGCGCACCGGATCGAGTCCATCTCATCTCTGTGGGTACCGCTGGCTTGTCAGTACCAGGCGAGAATCGTCCGGCCACCCTGATCGGCGAGCCTTAATTCAATGAGCCATCTGGTGTGACTGGTTGGTCCAGGTGGCGTTATCCACTCCGTCCCATCAAAGAACCTACTTGCATTTGGGTCGACGCCGGGACGGATGCTGTGGGTCCCGCACAGCCGTAATGGCGGGGTGCGTGTCTGGCTTGCGGAGACCGTGACGGTTGCACCATCAGCGCGGTCGAACAGGTCTCGTTGGATCGGTATCCGATAAAAGCCTCCGCGGTCAGGACGCGGATGTGCACCAAAGGCGTCTTCCGCGCCGACAACCCGGGCAAATGTTCCGTTGGTGGTTGTGATCGTGACAGTCATCGCATCCAGTTGGTCGAGGATTGCCTCGGCGCAGACGAGAAGCGACGTGTTGGCTGATTTGGAAAGCGCCGCCTTCCAGGTGGGTTCGGAGAGAGAGAACCGGTGTTCGGCGACCTGCCTTGTGTCTGTGATTGTCCGTGTCCAGTTCGGTGATGGTGGGTTCGACACCGGCTGGCCGGGTAAGCGCTGGGCAACGGCGAGGGTAAAGATGACGAATGCAGTCGCGAACTGGGTGCGCGCGCCAATCAGTCCTGAACCGGCGATAAGGCCGAAGCCGATGCTGACAACGAAGAACCCGCGTGCAATAGCGGTCTCCCAAGGCGCGCCAATAATTGCGACCACTAAAGTCAACGTTG
>BJHB01000476.1:0-2654 GCA_014191415.1 Chloroflexota bacterium | reverse complement strand
AGCGTGTCGAGTCAGGCGGGCGTGTCAGGTTGCGACTGTTGGACGCGTCACCGCTTTGGTAACCTTGTCGAACACGCCGGAAAAATCAGAACGCACTGTCGCACGATTTGTGCGACAGAGGTGAGATGATAGGTCCGGCCGGTGCTTGCCGGGCAAGTGCCAGATTGACCGGAAAGGGGGTGAGAGTGAATGGCAGTTGAGGCTGAAACCAGGCAGGCGCTAATCAAGAAGTTCCAGCGCAATGGCGCGGATACCGGTTCACCGGAAGTCCAGGTGGCGTTGCTCACCGAACGCATCAAGTCGCTGACCCAGCACCTGATCGCGAACAAGAAGGACGTTTCTTCACGGCGTGGATTGCAGCTCATGGTGGGCCAGCGTCGCCGGTTGCTGACGCATCTCACACGAATTGAACTGTCGCGCTACCAGACCCTGATCGCGGAGCTCGGGTTGCGCCGCTGACGCATCGCATGAATGGCAGGCGCGGTCGGTTGTTAGTTATTCCGTGCACACCGAGTGCCCGTACAACCGGCCCCGTTGGGAACGGATTAGCTAACAGACCGCGCACCGCGTCTGCCCTCGCGCCCAATGTTGTGGCGCGAAGAGGAGACACGAATGGTGGGTACCGTTCCCACACCTGCGGCCGATGAACACGGCCCCGGACCATCTACCAGTGGTTCGTCCCGCATTGCTCCCGGAAATCCGATTGGTCGGGTTGTCCGCAAGGAAATCACGTTCGCTGGTCGGCAGCTGATCATCGAGACCGGAAAGCTAGCCGGCCAAGCCGGCGGGTCGGTAACCGTTCAGTTCGGTCAGTCCATCGTGCTGGCAACGGCAACGATGTCTCGCTCACCGCGTGATGGCATCGACTTCCTTCCATTGACCGTGGATTACGAAGAGCGCCTGTATGCCGCCGGCAAGATCCCCGGCAGCTACCAGCGTCGTGAGGGGCGTGCCCGTGATGAGGCGATCCTTTCAGGCCGTCTCGTGGACCGCCCAATCCGGCCACTATTCCCGAAGGGACTTCGCCACGACGTTCAGGTGATCATCACCACGCTGTCCACGGATCAGGAAAACGACCCGAGTGTTCTCGGCATCATTGGTGCGTCGACCGCGCTCATGATCTCGGACATTCCATGGGGTGGACCGATCGGTGGCGTCCGCATGGGC
Organism: Chloroflexota bacterium; assembly: GCA_014191415.1. Classification (GTDB taxonomy): domain Bacteria; phylum Chloroflexota; class UBA11872; order UBA12225; family UBA12225; genus UBA12225. The sequence continues at coordinate 1,487 of BJHB01000476.1, read as the reverse complement.
TACGTCGACGGGCATCTGGTGGTCAATCCGACGCAGTCGCAACTTGCCAAGAGCACCCTTGACCTGATGATTGCGGCGACACCTGACGCAGTGATGATGGTCGAGGCAGGTGCGAACCGGGTCTCAGAGCGGCTGGTCCTTGACGCAATCGCGCAGGCTCATGCTGAGATCCGCGCCCTGTGCGTGATCCAGGAGGAACTGCGGGCTGAAGTCGGCAAGGCGAAGCGCGAGTTCACGCCATCCGAGACCCCAGCCGACGTCAAGGCCGCGGTTGACGACGCGCTTGCTGGCCGCCTTCATGCGGTCCTCTACCAGGCTGACAAGTCGACCCGAGAAGTCGGTCTCGATGCCCTCACTGCCGATGTGGTGGCATCTTTGAAGGACCGTTTTGATGCGGGTGTGGTTGTTTCGGTGGTTGAAAGCCGTATCAAGACGGCGGTGCGAGACCAGATCCTGACGGCGAACATCCGGCCGGATGGGCGTGACACCAAGACCATCCGTCCGATCGTGTGTGAGGTTGGTGTGTTGCCCAGGACCCATGGTTCCGGGTTGTTCACACGTGGCCAGACGCAGGCTCTGTCAATTGCGACGCTGGGGTCTCCCGGTGATGCCCAGCGCATCGATTCCCTTGCGTGGGAAGACGAAGTGAAGCGCTACATGCACCACTACAACTTCCCGCCGTACAGCACTGGGGAGGCCCGTGCCCTGCGTGGGGTTGGCCGACGTGAAGTGGGTCACGGGAACCTTGCCGAGCGCGCCCTGCTGCCAGTTTTGCCGGCCGCGGACAAGTTCGGGTACACAATCCGGGTTGTCTCGGAAATCGTCGCGAGCAACGGTTCGACCTCCATGGCTTCGGTCTGTGGAAGCACACTTTCGCTGATGGACGCCGGTGTGCCAATCGAGGCGCCGGTCGCGGGCGTCGCCATGGGGCTGATCCTCGGTGCTGGTGCAACCGAAGGCAAGCATGCTGTCCTGACGGACATTCAGGGCATGGAAGACGCCCTTGGGGACATGGACTTCAAGGTCGCCGGTACCGAAGGTGGGATCACCGCCCTCCAGATGGACATCAAGGTCAAGGGCATAACCCTCGCCATCATGGAAGAGGCTCTCGAACAGGCCCGTGAGGCCAGGTTGCTGATCCTCGGCCGGATGAACGAGGTCATCTCAGCTCCGCGGATGGATCTGTCCAAGTGGGCACCCAAGATGATCCAGATCAAGTTGCCAACCGACAAGATCGGTGCGGTTATCGGCCCTGGTGGCAAGACGATCCGCAAGATCCAGGAGGACACCGGGGCGTCGATTGATATCGACGATCAGGGAATGGCGAACATCACGTCGCCGAACCCGGAAGGTGCCGAGCGGGCCGCGCAGGTTGTCCGGTCGATCATCGAGGACGTCGAGGTCGGAAAGATCTATATGGGCAAGATCACCAGGCTGATAGCCTTCGGTGCCTTTGCCGAGATCATGCCCGGCAAGGAAGGCCTCGT
>BJHB01000475.1:0-2659 GCA_014191415.1 Chloroflexota bacterium | reverse complement strand
AGATTGCCAAGATCTACGATGGGTCGGTGCCGTTGTCGCAGGGTCTCAAGGATCTCTCGGCACGCCTGCAGCTCGATGTCGACTGGGGTGGTGGCGACCCCCCATTCAAGGGCCTGAAACTGCCCATCCGTCCCGGCTGAAACTTGTCGCACGATCCCGGCACCGCATCGCCCAGTCGGGTGTCCGGTTCCGGGATCCTACCCCAGTGACGATGCCCCGTAGGCGTCAACCACCTCGTTCGCCGGCCCGGATGCGCGCACGTGCCCCCGGTCGAGCCAGATCGCCGTGTCACCCGGCGACCGCACCGCGTGGGCATCGTGCGAGACGGTTACGAACGTGCGGCGGCCATGGATGGTGGGAGCGCGCGCCACCCTGCCTCCGGACGGTCCGGTGCCCCGGGTCCGGACCCTTTCGGTCCGGGTGCGTCCCGTCTGGTCAAAGTGAACGGGTACAACGTGCGCGGGGGACCGACGTGCAACGGATGCCAAGTTTCGTCAGGAGCCACGGGTTGGCGATCGCGGTCACTCTCATGCCAGTCGTCGTATTGGCGCGGGCCCTCTTCGCGGACATGTCCAATGTCGTCGTGGGTGATGCGGGCGACCCCGTGTTCGTCTTTACGGTCTTGCGTGCCACGTGGGTGACACTCCTTCGTGCGCCCTGGGCAATCGCTGACCTCCCGATCTACTACCCAAACGTCCGCACGCTGTTCATGTCCGACCTGCTGGTTATCCCGTCCGTCGCCTTCGGTGTCCTGCGGGCAATCGTCGGCAACGAGATCGTCGCCTACAACGCGGTCGTCATCCTGTGCCTGGTCGCCAACGCCGTGTCGATGGTGTGGCTGATGCGCCGATGGACGGGATCCTCGCAGGCTGCGGTTGCGTCCGGGGTCGCGTTCGCGCTTTCTCCCATCCTGATGGCCCAGATTGGTCACCTGCCACTCCAGATGGCCTGGTGCCTCCCCCTCGCCGTCCTGGCGGCCGACCACATGGCAGATCGTGGGACATCGCGATCCGCGGTGGCGTTGGCTGGCGTCATCGCGGTCCAGTTCGTCACCGCAACCTACCTCGCCTTCGGGTGCGCCATCGCGGCCGGATGTTGCATCGGTGTTCGGGTGCTCATGGCGCGTTACTGGCGACACCGTCTGACCTTGGCATCGTTGGTCGTCCTTGCCGGCCTTCTCGGCATCACGGTTGGCCCGGTTGCCTTGCAGTATTACGCCGTTTCGCAGACGCAGGGCGTTGCCCGGACGGTTGCCGAGAACATCGTCTACAGCGCGGAACCGGCAAGTTTCGTGCTTGGCGAAGGGTCACCCTGGGTTCCGCCACCGCGAACGGAGGCGGGGATGATGAAGGAGGCGCACGAGAAGCGGTTGTGGCCGGGGTGGGTCGTGGTGGTTCTCGTTCCCGCCGCTGCCTGGGCCTGGTCGTGGCGACGGCGCCTGTTCGATCCGCTCGACGGTGTGCACCTTGCAACCGGGGCGGTCATGGCCGTGGCGGGACTGGTCGCCGCCCTCGGCCCCTACCTGGTGGTCGACGGGGTCGATACGGGCATACCTTTGCCGTATCTCCTGGCGCTCAAGGGCATTCCAGGTTTTGCCGCCATGCGCGTTCCGGCCCGCTTTGGCATCCTCATGGCGTTTGGCCTCGCAATCATCGCCGGGATCGCAGTCGCACGCCTGCCGAGGCTTCTCGGGACGGCCACGGGCCAGACTATATTGGGTGCCGTCCTGACCGGTCTCGTGGCGGCCGTGGCCCTCGGCCGCCCGCCGCTTCCGGTGGCTCGCATCGATGCGATCATCGGGTCGCCAATGGCATCCGTACTCGCCACACGCTTGCCCGGCGCGGTCCTTTGGTACCCGGTCCATGCGGCAACGGCCGATCCTGGCCCGGAGATTGCCCGGATGGCCGTCAACCGGGGAATGACCCCGATGGCCAACGGCTATTCGGGCATGTTTCCGCTGAGTGTCTTCCAACTCCGCCAGCTGATGGAGCGAAGCACCCCAGCGGTCGCGCGAAGTGTACTGGTGAGCCTTGGCGTCCACCACGTCATCTTTGATCGCGCCACGACGCCCCCGGCGATGACCGAGGGATGGTCACGCCTGGGGGGCGGGCTCGTGACGGTCCGGTTCGATGCCCCCGAGACCCTTGTCCTCGACCTTGCGGTGACCCCGCAACCGAACGGATCAGTTTCGTTGCGTATCGACGAGACGCGCCTTGTCGCGGCCGCCCCGGTATCAATTCCGGTGCGGGTCACGAACCAGAGTGATGCCACCTGGGTGAGTGCGGCGACCACGCATCCGCATCCGGTCGAGGTTTCCTGGCAGCGCGTCGGTGAGCGCACGTTCGCGACCGACACCGTCCGCGTGATCCTTCCCATGTACCTCGAGCGCGGTACATCGACGTTGGTCACGGTTCCCCTCACCCCCCCTTCGATGCCCGGGCCCTACACCCTCTCAGTGTCAAGCATCCTCGGGGTCGTCAGGAAGACCGTCACCGTCGACGTCGGCCGCGCGAACCCGTGAGACCGTTCCCAGCCCCTCCCCCAGTGACGATGCCTCGTAGGCGTCAACCACCTCGTTCGCCGGCCCGGATGCGCGCACGTGCCCCCGGTCGAGCCAGATCGCGGTGTCGCATAGCGACCTCACCGCGTGGGCATCGTG
>BJHB01000474.1:0-2667 GCA_014191415.1 Chloroflexota bacterium | reverse complement strand
TTGCGATACACACTGCGCATCGTCCCTGCTTGAATTTGATCTAAGGCGGCGGACGTAGGATCGTATGCGTCCGGTGAACCCCATCTATGGGTCGATAGACTGATCGGGGTAGGATCGGAGGATGCGACTACGCATTCCGAGTACCGGCGCGGGCGGCCTTCCAAGCCAGGGGCGTGAGTTCGCCAGCCCGTGCGGCTGGCCAGGATCCCAGGCGCGGCAGCACGTCATTGAGGTATTCCCGAATGTTGATCGCGTGTCGTTTGCAGGTCTCGATCACCGACGCAATTGCCGCCACCTTCGGTCCAGCTCCTTCAGCCCCAATGTGCAACCAATTTTTCCGACCAAGCGCGATTGGCCGCATCCCGTTCTCGCACCAGTTATTGTCGATTTCCAGGATTCCGTTCTCCAAGAACTTCTCCAACCGATCCCACTGATTAAGAGTGTATCCACAGGCCTTACCCAGTTTGCTCGCCGGAAGGGACTTGGCTCGGATTTCTATCACCCGCGCCTTCAACTGCTCCATCACGGTGCGCGATTTTGCCTGGCGCAGGTCGCGCCGCGCTGCTGGATCCATTTTTTTGTCCCGGGCCTCCTTCTCCACGGCATAGATCTGGGCGAACAATGCCAACACCGCCTTGGGTTCCGGTGCCGAGGGTGCCAGTTGCGCTGCCTCAAAGAATCCCCGCCGGGCGTGCGCCATGCAGCCCGCGAATCGAATCTTCGGCCCCAATTTGTCGTAAGCACTGTATCCGTCACATTGCAGCCAGCCTTCGAATCCCTTCAGAAATTCTTTGGGTCCCTCCCGAGAGCGGCCCATTCGGAAGTCGAAAATGACCGATCCTCCAGGTGTGCTGAACTGCCACATGAACCCGCGATGATTGCGACCGCGGACCGCCGCGCTTTGCACCGGCACCGGGGTCTCGTCGCCCTGAATATACTCTCCGGCAACGAGTTCCACTTTCATCGCACGCACCAATGCTTGCATCAAATCCCCGCAATTCATCAACCCATCGGTCAGGGTCTGCCGGCTCACCTCGACTCCGGCATCCCGCAGAATCGCAGCGCACTGGCGGTATACCGGCATGTGTTCAGCGTACTTGCGGATCATGATCTCGATGAGAAACTCATCGCTCAGTTTGCCTTTGGGCTGAATCCGCTCCGGCATGGGTGCGGTCTGTACGCCCAATTCAGAACACTTGGCGCAGGCACGCTTTTCTCTGCGGGTGACACAAACACTGTATTGAGCCGGCACCACCTGGAGTTGTTCGGACTCCTCATACCCGATGAGTACCTTGAGCTCGAAGCAGTTGGAACAGATGCACTCTCCGGCTGCGAGGGGAACGATCACCTCGGTCCGGGGCAGATGAGCCGGCAGCGGGCTGCGTCCATGAGGACGGGCGGCTTTCTTCGTGGCGCTTGGCGCCACACTCTCCAATCCGCCGGGCCCCCGGGCCACTTCGGCGTCGACCTCTGCGGCATGAGCGCTGGGTTCGAGTTCGAGCAGTTGCAACTGGTCGTCGGACAAGGCCTCGCTCTTGGGTCCGTACTTTTTGATCAGGGCCAGCCGGAGAGTCTCGCGCAGCACCTTGTTCTCACGCTCCTTGGCATCATGGGCGGAGATCAACCAGACGACATAGGGCCGGACCGAATCCGGGATCAAACTGAGATCAATGTCGTGGTTCATGTCTGAAAAGAGATATACGTTATGCACTATAACAACGCAACATATATTTATCTATATTTTACTATATCGCCTTTCGCCACCAATCCTTTGCTCGGACGCGATCGAGTTCGATTCCTCCAAGCAGCAGCGTTAACTCTTCACGTGACAAGGAGACCGACGCGGGTGAGTTAACATCGGGCCAACTGAAGGCTCCCCTTTCTAATCTCTTCGAGCAAAGCCACAGTCCCGAGCCGTCAAAATATAACACCTTAACGCGATTATGTCGTTTGTTACAGAACACGAACCAGTGACCGCTTAAAGGATCGGCGGCAAGCTGGTGGCGGACCAAGTCTGCGAGTCCATCGAAGCCGCGACGCATGTCCGTGGGTCCGGCCGCCAAGAAGATGCGCGTTGCTGCGCCAGGAGAAATCATAGGCTTCGGAGTTGACGAACCAACTCGGCCAGATATTGCGGCTCTGGGCGCTGCGGGTAGCTGACGCACACCCCGCCGGGCAGTTCGATTCGGCAGGGAGTCGACATCTCCGGCGGAGAAAGCGTTTCCACCTCGATGAGGCGCGGGCGCTCGGGCCGTGGTGGTGGTGGTTGTGGATGGTGACGAAGCCAGTACTGGACTGTGCCAGTGCAGACTCGGTGCCGTTGAGCGAACTCGCGTTGAGTCAAACCCGAGGAAGTGAATTCCCTCAACAATCCTTGGATTTGTTCAGATGTACGGTGTAATTGCTTCATCCCCGCCATCTTGGCAGGTCATCGTCCAGTCAACTAGATGGGGTTCACCGGACGCATACGAAGAAGCTGCCGTATTTGTAAACCAGGAGCGGTGCGAGATTCCCAATAACTCCTGCCGCAAGAAGCCATCGTCTCGTGATTGTTGTGCCCGCTGCCTCGATTCGGCGCGCCATCACGTAGTTGAACAGAATTGAGCCAAGAAGAATCGCAATATAGCTACCGGCGCTGACGATATAATAGAGCAGGCTGACTAAGAG
>BJHB01000473.1:0-2681 GCA_014191415.1 Chloroflexota bacterium | reverse complement strand
GTGAGTGCCACCCTTGATGGTGTAGTGACGCGTCGCTTACGACCCATCCCGCACTGGTGAGGCGGGTACACTCGGCGCGCCCGGCGATCGGTGCCCCATCCGCCAAGTTCATGGATGGTGCTGGGATGCGCCGGGCGGACGTCACGATGGGGAGACCCTCGCCGAGTCCCTACCGTCCAAGTATCGTGGCCCGTTGCCGTAACGACGCATCGCAGGCCACAGGGTGAAAGGTTAGACCAATGACTGCCCGACTGACCGCGGCCCAACTCGACGAGTTGCGCGCAATCGACAGCCCAACCATCGCCAATGCCATCGAGCACTTTGGCATCCGTCCGCGCGTCCACGGCTACCACGGCGCCGGTGTGCGTGCCCTCATCCCGAACCTGGGCAGCATGGTCGGCTATGCCGTTACCTGCCGTGGTGACAGCACGACCGAGGACAAGGACCGTCGCGAGCACGCCGACCTCTACCGCGCCATCTGGGCCGAACAGCCCCACCCGGTGGTCGTCGTGATTGGTGACGACGGCGACCCGGACAAGATCGACCTCTCCTGCCACGCAGGCGAGATCATGGCGACCACCATGAAGCGTGTCGGCGCGTGTGGTCTGGTCACCAATGGTGGCCTGCGGGATATCAAGGAAGTCACCGCCATCGGTGGGTTCCATTACTATGCGCGAGGGCTTGTCGTTGCGCACGGACGTCCCAGCATCTACGACACCGGCGCTACCGTGAGCATCGGAGGCATGACCGTCCGGCCGGGCGACCTCCTGCACGGTGACGAGAACGGCATCACGATCATCCCGGCGGAGATCGCCGACAAGGTTGCTGCCGAGTCGATGAAGGTCCGCGAGGCCGAGGCGATCCGTCTCAAGGACATCAACGGGCCGGACTTCCACAAGCAGTTCGAGAAGTTGACCCAGTACAAGTAGCCCCGGGTCCCGGAACGCGTTTCCGGTCGGCCCCAGGAGTGAGGGCCGATGTTGGGCGGCGGGAATACACCATCCTGCCGTCCAGCCGGCTCCTGAGCGGTTGGCGTGGCCCACACCGTCCTGTGCGGTGGCCAAGAACTGTTCAAAACAGCTTGGGAACCCACGCCAGTGGAAACCCGGTTCAGTCCGGCTGGGTCCGGCCCAGATCGGCAAAGTACGCCACCGCGCCAATGTCTGCCCCCCATCACCCCACACCATCGCCCCCTTATCTGTATGTTCGCTGCGCTCACAGGCCCACGGCGACAGGTTGCCTACCTACCACGACCGTGTGCGGCAAGTCATGCCTCCAATCCTGACTGCATGGTGCGTGGGTTCCCGCAATTCGGGGCATCCTTGCATACGGTAATACGGTATGGTTCATGAACTGTCGCCGTCGGGAGGTCCGTGTGCCAGATTTTGACAACGCCGTGGTCCAGGGTCCAGGAAGCACACGCGGTCCCGGCCGCCCCCGTCGCACCACGACCAGCCATTCGTCTGACCCAGCTCGACCAGCTGACGGCACGGAACCCGTCCGCCGAGGCCGGGGCCGACCCAAGGGCAGCAAGAACAAGCCGAAGGGGTAGGGGGGCGTAACCGGCCCTTCCTGTGGGACAGACCGTGTCTATCTCCCGAGCGCGAGCACGGTTTGGAGAATCTGTGTCACGGCGTCGGCCGTCCTCACCTTAGTTGGCATATGCGCAAAGCACTTGCGTAACGTATCTGCTTGTGATGCATCGATGATCCCGGCGGATACGGCCAAGGCAACGACATCTACAGGCCCAATGCTGCGGCTTGATGGAAGTCGTGCCGTCAACAGTTCGGTTGCCAAGACTTGGCATTGTGCCCGAGCCAAATCCGGATTGGTGATGAGCAGTGGAGCCACGCTGGCGAACCGGTGCGCGACCCCTCCGTGGTCGGCCGACTGCATGGCTACCTCCAGCAGTCTCGCGAGCAAGAGCCAGAAGTCGCCGTCAGGGTCCGAAACAACGCCAGACTGATCGTCGGCCACCACCGGACTCACGGTAACGGCGGTCGACCTAGTCTCGTCCAGTGCGCGTGCGCCTTCCTGAGTGTCACCAACTCCACGCCGCTCGCAGAACTCGCTGACCGGACACTCGCCACATGCGGGAGACTGAGGCCGACAGACCCGCCTTCCGATATCCCACGCGGGCCAGTCGAGGAGACCGGGAAACCTTGGGTGCAACCGGCGAGCAGCATCAAGGGCGGCATCGCGCGTCTCGTCCGCGGCGATGCCGAGGCGATAGAACACGCGCACAACGTGTACGTCGGCCTTGACATCAAGGTTTGGTAAGTCGTCAGGGTCTGGCGAGTATCCGACTTCGTCCATCAGTTCTTGGACAGCCATGTGCGCAATCCCCGGGCCAACGCCAGGTAGGCTCTCGAGCGTTGCCAGAACGTCGGTCATCTGGCGACCCTGCCACACGTTCTTGCCGTCACCGCCGAATGAGTCGCGTACAAGCTTTCCGAGGGCGATAACCGTCGTGGCCGATTGTCCGGGATATCGAGGACGCGCCGGCAGTCTGCGCATACATGCCTCCACGTCGGCAACGGACATTTCTGCTAGCCGCGACGCATCTAAGTGCCCAAGTTCTCGGTAAAGGTGCAGGGGGATGCGCCATACCCGTTCGGCGGGCATGCCCCGCTGCAATACGAGGCCGATGAGCATTGCCATGCCGTCGCGTCGCAGCAACG
>BJHB01000472.1:0-2686 GCA_014191415.1 Chloroflexota bacterium | reverse complement strand
GTCATCTCGTTCAACGGGTAATCCAAGCCGCAACGTTCGCACCCAACCATCGGCATACACAGCCGTGGCGGTTCCTGGTACTTGCGGGCGACGCTAGGTCCCACGCCAGTGAGGTGCTCGCACGATCGCTTGTCCGACGCCTTGCAGACCCCGAGACACCGTCTTCGGTAGAAGCACTGAGAACCGAACGGGCCAAGTTCCTGCGAGCTCCGGTTATCGTCGTCGTGGCGGTCGAGCCATCAATTGAACCAAACGTGACGTTAGACGAAGAGATTGCGTCTGGGGCTGCGGGCGTCCAAAACCTCCTGCTCGCTGCCCACGCACTCGGCCTCGCCGCGGTGTGGCGCACCGGTGATTCGGTTCGCGATGAAGTAGTGCCCACCGAGTTCGGGTTCGCAAAGTCATCCGTGATCATCGGTTACGTCTATCTCGGCTACCGTGATCCGGGCCACATATTGAAGCCCCGACCCAGTCGATTGCCAAGCGAAATTACAACCCGTTGGGAAGGTTGGACGTAGACGGTCCAATGCACGTCCGTCAGTACCCACAAAATCCAGCGGCCACGTTGATCGTGAACCACCAGATCCAAGAATGAGGATTGAAAAAGATGAGCACAGAACCACTTGGCGTCGGCGTAATCGGAATGAGTTGGGTCGCGGGCGAGCACATCAAGTCGTACCAACTCAACCCTCACACCAATGTAGTCGCGCTTGCGGGCGCCGATGCCAAACGCGTTTCAGCGGTTGCAGCCGCGCACTCACTGACCAGCGTCAAGGAATACACGCGGTGGCAAGACCTCGTGGACGATCCGGCCGTGGCGATCGTAAGCATTTGTTCGACGAACGAGGCACACGTTGCGCAGGCGGTCGCAGCCGCAAAAGCGGGCAAGCATGTGCTTATAGAAAAACCCGTGTCGCTTGATCTCTCCGGCTTCCGTCAAGTCGAGGCGGCTATAGTGGCCTCGGGTGTGAAGAGCCAGGTGGGGTTCGAACTTCACTGGAGCCCGTACTTCCAGTCTGTCCACAAGATGATCGACGCTGACCTGTTTGGGCGCATCAATTATGCCGAGTGCGACTACTTCTCTGGGAACTGGGAGCAGTGGTACGGCGGATATCACTGGGTCAAGAGCAAGGAACGCGGAGGTTCGGCGCTCGCCGCTGCCGGGTGCCACGCAATCGACGCACTGCGGCAATTCGTTCGCTCCGAGGCTGTCGAAGTCTTCGCGTACAGCGCCAATTACACCGGCGTAATGGAATGGGACGCAACCATCATCACGATGGTCAAGTTTGCGAATGGTGCAATTGGCAAGGTCGGATGTGCGTTGGAGGGTAACGTCAAATACACCTTCAACATCCGGCTTCACGGTGCCAAGGGTACGCTGGTCAACGACAAATTCCGGTCAACGATCCTCGACCCGGGACTTGAAGGGTGGGCACACTTCCCAACGATCCTTCCTGACACCCCAGAAGTCACGCACCATCCATTCCCCGGTGAAATTGACGACTTCGTGGATGCGATCCGCAACGACCGGCCAGCCCGCGTGGATATCCACGATGCAGCGAAAACCCACGAGATCATGTTTGGGGCGGAACTGTCGGCACGCGAAGGGCGACCAATCGCGCTCCCAATGTCCCGGCGTTGATCTAGATTGCGGGAGTGAGACCGTTTGCAAGGTGCGCTATCTCGCTTATCCAACCGCGTCAATCAATCGCCGGATTGTGGCGGCGTTGTGAACGCCATCCGTGCCAAAGCAGTTGTTAAAGAGCACGTGAATTTCGCTAGCATCACGTGCTAGATGTCTGATTCTCGGCAGCACGTCCCGATCTAGTTCGCCCTCTGAGTAGCGGTACTGGAACCGGGTCGCCGCCGTGTAGTGCCGACCTTCCCACGCCGCCGAATTGCGTCCATGCAATCGAAGGATTGCCAATCTGGGCGTTGTCACACCATCGACTGGCTGCATCGCCGACGCAAACCCCGCAGGGGCATCGACGGCTACGAACGATATCTCCAGAGCCCTCAACTGGTCGAGCGTGCGCGCCCAGATTTCCGGAGCGCCCCACTGTCGATGCCTGAACTCAATTGCAAGCGGCGTCTTTGGAAAGTCAACGCGTAGCTTCTCAATCGCAGCGTACGAAGCGACGCCCGGACGGAAATCCGATGAATATTGGAAGAGAACCGTGCCGAGCCGATTGAACTCGACCAATGGGGCAATTGCGGCACTAAAGCATCTTCGTAACTCAACAATATCGTCAGCAGACAAGTCGCTTGGACCCAAAGTCGGAAGATTCTGGGTCCTCGGCGGGAGACTGTCGCGGACTGAAGCCGGCAATCGTGAGGCCGGCACTCTGTGGCCGGTCAAGGGTGCGAACGCCTTCACATTGAACCGGAACGAATCTGCGGTCCGCTTCACCCAGCGTTGGGCGACCTCAGGGGTAGGTATCGCGTAAAAGGATGCATCAGCCTCAACGATCGGAAAATGGTCCGCGTAGAACCGAAGCCTTGCCTCTGCCGTCGACACGCCCGCCGGGTACCAACCCGCCGTCAACAGGGTCGGATCCGTCCATGATGCGGTGCCGACCCTGACCGTGGAATCGCCGATTACCTGAACCCGGGCCGTATCCGGCGCTTTGGACGGACTATCGAACAACTTCGCCTGTTGATACTCGGGAGAAATATGTCAACTCCC
>BJHB01000471.1:0-2686 GCA_014191415.1 Chloroflexota bacterium | reverse complement strand
AAGGACGCCCTGGACATCCTGCAACCCCGCATCCAGTCGGTCCTCGACGCCTGGTGGGCAAAGCAGGGGGTGAGGTAGATGCGCACGTCCTCGTAACGTTTAGCAGAACCGTCACGTGTGCAGGTCAAATCTGGTTCGGCAACGCGTGATTAGGCCAAGGCCGCAACCCCCTGGAGACGATGCAATTCAACCGCCCTTGCAACATCTTCCCGCCCAACGTGACTGCCCGCGCACCGGAACTGTCAGGTCAAGGCCTGGCATGAAACGCTGCCCGGGCAAATGTCTGGCCATCATCGTCGACTGGATGGACCGGTTTCGCCAAATGCGGTAGTATTGCACAGTGGACCGCCCAACCAAGCCCTGCCTACAGCTCATTGCATTGCCAGCGAGAAAGCATGGTCAGACGTTGCATGATTTGCAATCCGTCACGGCGTGAAGGATGGGACGAACTTGACCACGACACAACTGGGAATGTTCGGGGACGTGCCGGTTTCATCAGCCGATGGTGATCCGGTTCCCGACTGTCCGCACGCACAGGCAGGCCGGATCCCGAAGCGAGGACGGATGATCATCTCCGCAAGCAAGCGGACGGACATCCCGGCCTTCTACCTGCCATGGCTCATCAAGCGCATGGAACTCGGGTGGGTCGACGTGCCGAACCCGATGTACCGCAACGCCAAGGACCCACTGAAGGCGCTCACCCACGTCTCCCTGTTGCCGAAGGACGTGCTTGCCATCGTGTGGTGGTCGAAGAATTACGGAATCTACGAGCGGTTCGCCCATAAATTCGAGCAGTACGAGAACCAGTACTTCCACTTCACTATCAACCCGCGGCGATCTGACCTCGCCTTCATCGAACCGGATGTACCGCCCGTTGACGAGGCAGTGCGGCAGGTTGGCTTCCTGGCGAAGTTGCCGGGTGGACCGGACATGATTGCGTGGCGGTACGACCCGCTTGTCTTCTGGAATGACCGCACGACCGGCGAGGCACTCAGCACATGGGACCCCGAATTCTTCGCGTCCATGTGCCAGGACATGACCCAACGCGGCGTCACCAAGTGCTTCACGAGTTTCGCCGACCACTTCCTGAAGTTCAGGCAACGGGTGCGCGACTTCTTCCCAAATATCGAACTACGCCTCCAGACCGACCAAGAGACGCGAGACATCGTCGGTGAGATGCACCGAATTGCCAGCCGCGAAGGAATGTTCGTCTTTCCGTGTACCGAAAAAGATATGGCGGTCTACGGCGAATCCGACGTGGACAACCCTGGGTTCATGCGGTCCGAGGGGGCCTGCATCGATGGACGACTGTTCAGCGACAAGCAAAAGCTGCATACCGCGTCAGATTCCAAGATGAAGGGGCGCGAGGACTGCGCCTGCAGCAAGCACCTCGACATCGGCGACTACGTAACCCAGGAATGTGGGTACGGATGCATGTATTGCTACGCCAACCCCAACCACCGGAAGTTCGTGAAGCAGACCCAGCCATCAGGCATCGCGTCCACATCGAATGGAAGTGAGTGACGCCCAATGAACGCGACACAACTCGGCATGTTCGAGGATATGGCCGTTACTACGGAACAGGTCGCCCCCGACTGCCCACACGGGCGTCTGGGACGAGTTCCAAAGCGGGGCCAGATGATCATCTCCGCGAGCAAGCGGACCGACATTCCGGCCTTCTATCTCTCGTGGTTCATGAAGCGCGTCGAAGCCGGTTGGGTGGATGTCCCGAACCCACACCGGCCCCTCCGGGAACGTCTGACAAAACTGGAGAGGGCACGGGAGAAGCGGGAGAAAGACGGGGTCGTGCTATCGGCCTCAGAGATGGTGGCCATCGATGAGTCATACCGGGAGTGCCTGACCCACGTCTCCCTGTTACCCAAGGATGTCCTGGCCATCGTCTGGTGGTCGAAGAACTACGGCGTCTACGAACGCTTCTATCAGAAGTTCGAGCAGTACGAGAACCAATACTTTCACTTCACCATCAATCCGCGTCGGCCCGGCTTCCACAACGAGTTGGAAAAGGGCGTGCAACCGGTTGAGGAAGCGATACGGCAGGTCGGATTTCTTGCAAAGCTGCCGGGTGGACCGGACATGGTCGCGTGGCGGTATGACCCGCTTGTCTTCTGGCGCGATGTCACCACCGGCGAACTGGACACCAACTGGGACCCGGAGTTCTTCTCCTTCATGTGCCAGGAGCTGACCCAACGGGGCGTGACCAAGTGCTTCACAAGCCTTGCCGACTTTCCCGATCCCGCAAGTCCGGAGATTTCCAACCAATCCAAGAAATTCGTCCTGCGCGTCCGCGAGTTCTTCCCCAACACGCAACTCCGCTACCCATCTGCCCAGGAGGTCCGGGACATCGTCGGGGAGATGCACCGTATCGCCGCTATCCACGGGATGTTCGTCTTTCCGTGCACCGAAATGACCATGGCGGCCTACGGTGGGTCCGATGGCACCGTGCCCGGCTTCTCTCGGGCCGAGGGTGCGTGCATCGACGGTCGCCTGTTCAGCAAGAAGCAGAAACTGCACACTGCAACCGATTCCGGCATGGCCGGTCGCGAGGACTGCGCGTGCAGCAAGCATCTGGATATAGGTGACTACGTGTCACAGGAATGCGGGTATGGGTGCATGTATTGCTAAGCCAACCCGAATCACCGGGCGTACACACCAGCGCGGTGGTAGA
>BJHB01000470.1:0-2694 GCA_014191415.1 Chloroflexota bacterium | reverse complement strand
TGACGAACCCAGTCTCGTGCCTTGATCAGAGCCCGTGAACGGGAAATACGAGTTCCTTCAGGGTGTCTACCGCTGCCTTTGCCTCGTCCATGACGCGTGACGATGCTCCAGCGTCCAGAGTAGGCGCAGGCTTCGGTCCGTGCAGCCAAATGCCGTTGACCGGAAGTCCGGCAAGCGCTGCAAACATCGAGGCCCAGATCCGGGGTGTCGCTTCAACGTCGTATCCGCCTCCACCGATTGCCACCAGGCGCCCCCCCGAGATAGATCTGAGACGTTCGGCCACCCGCACGTAGACGTTTTCCGTGAGGAGCAAGTGCGCAAGTGGGTCGGCGTGGTACGCATCCGCACCACATTGCACGAGCGTGATGTCTGGGCGGAATGCGCCGTGAAGGGGAGGGACAATTTCCTCGAACGCCCACATCCAAGCCTTGTCGTCCGAGTACGGTGCCATTGGGATGTTTACCGCAAAGCCCGTGCCGGGTCCGGTCCCGATCGAATTGGCGAGACCCCCCGGTGGCCCGGGAAAGAGGTAGCGGGTCGATTCGTGAATCGAGACGGTAAGGACTTGGGGGTCGCTTGCAAACATGGCTTCGACGCCATCGCCTTGGTGGACGTCGAGATCCAGGTACATGACCCTCATCCCATGGTCGCGGGCCCAGGCGATACCGACAGCAGCGTCGTTGAAGACCCCGAACCCGCTTGCTGTCGCGGGCATGGCATGGTGGTTGACGCCGCCAGATGGGACGAATGCGAAGTCGGCGTTGCCTCTGGCGACCTGTTGAAGGGCGTGGATAACGCCCCCACTGACATTGCGCGCAATTGACCCCATCTCGGGATACGGTGGGTTGTCTCCGTGGGAAGAAAATCCGAAGCGCTTTGCTTCTCCTGATGAAACCCTTCCCATTGCTCCCGGAAACGACAGCCGGTCAACCATCGCAATGTACGAACGGTCATGGACACGCTCAATATCCATGTCGGTTGCCATGGGTGGAGCCACAACCGTAACCAGTTCGGCCCACCCGTTGCGTGGGTCGGTAATGAGAGACTGGGCGTCATCTGCTCGGGCGGGCTTGAGCGGGTGGGACTCCGGCATGTGGGAGGCAATCATGGCTGGACCGTGGACAAGCAAGTTCATGAGTTGCTCCCGTCGACGTGGGATTCGAGGAATCAGATCTGGACGTGATCAGTCGGCGATTGCAGTCGCTCCGTAGCGCGTCACGAACAGCACTGACCCCCCGACCCGCCGGAACATGACCTCCACCCCGTGGTAGATCTCGACAGTGTGAATCTCCTTCGCGGTGGCAGCGATTAAGGGGACCGTTCTGTGCGGGACCAGCAGACGCACGTCGACACGCCTGATTGATGGCCAGAGAACGACTTCTAGCGATGAGCCCGGCAAGTCCATGCACGGCACAGAGAGCTCGAAGACCGGTTGGCCATGGAGCGCATATGGTGCGAGTGTCACTGGAACTCCGAGTTCGTGCACGATGGATGCAATGCACTCTCTGTCGAATGGCAAGCGAGTCGCGCTACGCTTAGCCGGCGCCACGTTGCCACGCCAACATTCGGGCAACGGTGCCTCATCAGATGTGTCAGGTGCGTTCATCCGGTTCATCTGACACCGATTGTAGACCCGTCACTATTGGGGCACTCTGTTGACTCGGAACTGATTGTGGTGGCGTGTTCTGGGCTGTTCCCCAGCAGCAACGGTGTGTGGTACACGGTGCCCCGGGCGCGAATTGAACGCGCGACCGACCGCTTAGAAGGCGGCTGCTCTATCCACTGAGCTACCGGGACATGATCTTCAAGCCACGAGGGCCGAGTGGGGAGGATCCGCAAACAAGGTCATTTGCGGATCCGACGGATCCTACAGGCCCATGACGTGGACGAGGGACCGCACACTCGCCGCCGTGCGGTGAAGTGCGGCGCTCTCATCTGCAGAGAGGTCTATTTCAATCACTTGCTCGATGCCACCCGCACCGAGCTTGCACGGCACACCAACGAAGAGGTCGTTTATTCCGTACTCACCTTCAAGGTACGCCGATGACGGGAGAATCTGCTTGCGGTCAAGCAGGATTGCCGTGACCATTTGCGCCGTCGCTGCCGCCGGTGCCTGGTATGCACTCCCTGTCTTGAGCAGATCCACTATCTCCTGCCCGCCCTTCCGAGTGCGCTCGACGATCGATGCGAGCCTTTCAGGGGAGAGTAACTTCGCTACCGGGATCCCCCCGACGGTGGTGTAGCTCGTGAGTGGCACCATGTCGTCCCCGTGGCCACCAAGTACGTACGCTTGGACACTGTCCACCGACACGCCGAGCTCCATGGCAAGAAATGTACGAAACCTGGCGGTGTCTAGGACGCCTGCCTGTCCAATGACCCGGGACTTTGGAAACCCGGCGGACTTGAACGCAAGGTGAGCCATTGCATCAAGTGGGTTGTTGACCATCAGCAGCACGCAGTTTGGCGAGTATTTGACAATCTCG
Source organism: Chloroflexota bacterium (assembly GCA_014191415.1). GTDB lineage: Bacteria > Chloroflexota > UBA11872 > UBA12225 > UBA12225 > UBA12225. The sequence continues at coordinate 211 of BJHB01000470.1, read as the reverse complement.
GTGACGTTGTCGGTCACAATCTTCTGGTTGATGAGGAGAAGGTCATCGCGGCTCATACCGGGTTTCCGGGGCGCGCCGGATGTGAAGACCACGACATCGCTGTCTGCCGTGAGCGGGTAATCTCCCGGCAAAGTTGCTCCCGTGATCTTGCAGTCGTAACCCACGATCGGCCCGGCTTCGGCGAGGTCAAGCGCCTTGCCTTGCGAAACCC
>BJHB01000469.1:0-2701 GCA_014191415.1 Chloroflexota bacterium | reverse complement strand
GACCTTCCAGGCACTTACCCGCAGGACTGTCTACACGGACATCCACGAGGCGATGCCTGACCTGTCCAGTGCCCACGTGGAGTTGGGGATGCGGGCGGACGTCGTTGTGATCTGTCCGGCGACCGCGACGACACTGGCGCGACTCGCGCACGGGTTTGCAGATGACCTGCTTGCCTGCACTGTATTGGCTACCCAGGCGCCCGTCGTGATTGCACCGGCGATGAATGTCAACATGTGGAATCACCCGGCGACCCAAGCGAACATTGCCACCCTCACTGGGCGCGGGGTATTCCAGGTCGGGCCGGTGGCGGGATACCTCGCGGAGGGCATCACGGGCATGGGCCGCCTGTCACCGCTCGACGACGTGATCGGTGCCGTGCGTCAGGCACTAGGCTGTAATGGCCCTTTGGCGGGACGCCGCGTCGTGGTCACAGCCGGAGGCACGCACGAACCTCTCGATCCGGTGCGGTTCATCGGGAACCGGTCGAGTGGCAAGATGGGGTATGCCCTCGCCGAGGCGGCCCGGGACGCCGGTGCCGACGTGACGCTTGTGTCCGGACCCGTTTCGCTGCCTCAGCCGTGGGGGGTCACCACGGTCCGGGTGGAGACGGCATTGCAAATGGCCGACGCGACCCTGGCGGCCAGTGCGCAGGCCGATGGCCTGATCATGGCGGCGGCGGTTGCGGACTACCGTCCGGCATCGGTCGCCGATCAAAAGATGAAGCGGTCCGGTGGTTCCCTGGGGATTGAGTTGACGCCGAACCCGGACATCCTTGCGTCGGTCACTTCTCGTTTCGGGGATGCATTGGTGAAGGTAGGGTTCGCTGCCGAGACCGGCGACCTGACCGCCGAGGCGACCCGGAAACTCCACGCCAAGGGGGCGCACCTGATCTGCGCGAATGACGTCACTGAAGCTGGCAGTGGCTTTGGCACAGACACGAACCGGGTGACCATGTTTGCCCGCCAAGGCGACCCAACCGGTCCTGAAGTCGAACACCTGCCGATGCTTCCCAAGGCTGAAGTGGCCCGTCGCATCGTTGCGAGAACGGCGGCGTTGGTCAACTCACTGAGACCGTAACCCCATGGTCGCGACCGGGACATCCGGCCACACGCGATCCGTGTGCCCATCTGATGTCGTGCGTGGGAAGGGCTTCGTCCCTTGAGTGATCTATTGGCATGGGTCCGCTGACCCTACGAGTGCCGGCGCCCTCGTCGGCATTCATCTAATAGCCCTGCCGGAGCGGTGCGTGCGGGTTCATAGAACGGCTAGTCGAGTGCCGGCGACCACCCTGGTGGCAGGTGCCCCTCCAAAAGGAAGTCGAGGGTCCAGGCGATGCCGTCCCGGTCGTTGGACGGGGCGATGCGGTCCATCGGCGAAACCGAATGTGCGCCATCCCGACGCGCAATCCCGCTCCAGGCGGCGGACCGGGCGGCTGGGGTGGCGTTGCCCATCGCAACGCCCAGTCCGGCCGCACCAAGCATCTCCACGTCGTTGATGTTGTCGCCAAAGGCGGCCACGCCCTTGTTGCCGATGGAAAGATGCTGCGCGAGTGCCGCGACCGCCGTGGCCTTGTTGGTTGTCGGGCCGACGACCTCCAAAGCGGCCCCTGCGGTGAACTGGCCGCGAGAGAAGATCACGTGCCAAGGACGGCTGGTCGTCGCTTCTAGCGGAGTCACTCCCGACGCCGGGTACGGTTCGTACCGATCACGGATCACCGGCCGTCCAGTGAGGTCGTCTCGCAAATCGCGAAGGCGCGGAAGGGGAGCAAGGACGACGAACTGGGTTGGGTCGAGGCCGAATGCTGGCCCATCCGGAGTGTCATCGAGGGGTCTGGCGGCCACGCCATTAAACTGGACATACCGTCCAATCGCCGGGTGGGCGTCCAGGTCGCCGTCATGGAAGATGGTGTCTGGCACGCCGGGATGCCCAATCAGCACCGAGGCCAACTGGTGGGCGCGGATGCGTGCCAAGACGCGAATCGCCTCAGTGCGCGGCAACGGATTGTGCGCCAGGAGGACCGGGCTGGTCCCCATCGGGTCTTCCCATACCGCCGTGCCTTGGCTCGAGATCAAGTAGACGCCGTCCAGCCCGAGGCGGTCGAAGACTTCCACGGTTCGGGCACGGCGCCGACCAGACGCGATGGCCACCTTGACCCCGCGGTCCTGTGCGCGCCGGATCGACGCGCGGGTGCGATCAGTCACCTTCTCGTCGCTAGTAAAGAGGGTGCCGTCCACATCGAGGACGAGAAGTTGTAAATGGAAGGGGTGCCTCGTTGCTTGCACTTGGGTAGGGTAGCAGGGCACCGTCACCGCGCCTTGATGCGGTTCGTGGAATGGTCGGGCGGTGGCGGACCAATATCAATGGAGGAATGCCATGACTGGTGCAAGGGTGCAGGTTGGGTCTGGGTCGCCGTGGGAGCCAAAGGTTGGGTACTCGCGTGCGGTGCGTGTCGGCAACCACATTTCGGTCGCGGGAACGACAGCCACTGCGAAAGACGGCAGTGTCTTGTCCCCCGGTGACCCGCATGGGCAGGCAAAATCCATCTTCGCAATTGTCGGAAGCGCTCTTGAGGCGGTGGGGGCGTCGTTCGGCGATGTCGTCCGGACCCGGATCTTCCTCAAGGACATCACTCATTGGCAGGAGGTCGGGCGCGCGCACGGCGAGATCTTCAGCGAGATCCGTCCCGCCTCCACGATGGTT
>BJHB01000468.1:0-2703 GCA_014191415.1 Chloroflexota bacterium | reverse complement strand
ATTGGCGGAGCCGGGAATCTCGAGTACCTCGCGATCTACACCTTTCTCCCGGGGGCGGCCCCGGCACTGATGCAGGGCCAGTCATCCACCTTGACATTCGTCTTTTCGGTCATCCAGATGCCTGGTGGCATGGACGTGGTGCGGTGACGCGATGTTCACACCGGACAGAATGCAACACCCGCGGTATCGGTGCGTTGACATTTTCAGAAGCGATGTTCACTTCGAAGCCCGCACAACCTCATAGCGTGCATCTGCGCAACCCGTTCTCCCGCGAACGGAGCGCGTCGTGACGGCCGGAACGGGTGGGGCAGGTGCCAGTGCCGATAGCGTGGTCCCGTCAAACGTGACCGCATCATCGGGTGCGCCGGGGCCTGCGACGCCTGCCGTTGACGTCGCTGCCGAAGCCTCGCCGGTACCAGAGGAAGTCGCGGAACCAGTGATTGCAACCGACGTGGTCGCAGCGGGCAGCGGTACGCCATCCGTCACGGTTGGAATGGAGCCAGCGATCCTGGTGAGCGAAATTGCGGTCAATCCGGCCAGCACTCCATCGGCAAACGGCGTGTCGCCAGTTCCGGCAGATCCGGCAACTGTAACGCCAGTCGCTGAAGTTCCGGTCGCCACTTCGGCACCGACGATCGAAAGTGCAGCGGCGGTCACGGATGTTGGCCCGGTTGCGGGTGCGGTGGTGCCGTCCGAGCACGTGGAACCAACCGACGCCAATGTGACGGAACCTTCGCCTGCCGTGATTACCGAACCGCGGTTGCCGGAGTCGCCGGCGAAGATCGCGGTCGAGAAGCCGGTGGTGCCCGCGCCAGTCATTGCGGTGGTTCCGCCGTCGGTTCCGCAAGTGGCGCAACCTGCCCCCGCTCAAGTGGCACCGACCCCGGTGACGACGGCAGCTGTTCCCACCCAGTCGGGGAAGAAGGGCAAGGGCAAGCAATCCGGCGGGAAGAACGAGCGTGCCGGTGCCGAACCGTCCTTCCAACCACCCCCGATCATGATGTACGCGCCACCGGCGCCGAGCAGTCCGCTTGGAGGGCCGATCACTTGGCTGGGTGTGACCGTGCTTGCGGTACTCCTCGCCGGCCTGGTCCTCAACCGGGATGCCTTCACCCCATTCGGTGTCGAAGTGGCGCCCGTGGCGGTCAACACCCTTACCGCGACGACGCTTACCGCCCAGGCGGGCAAGGTGGCGTCGACCGGAATGACAGTGAGCGACCTTGTTCCCGGGGCGACAGTCATCCGGCAGACCATTCAGGTCGTCGCTGAGGCTGGGTCGAAGGCGATGGTTCCGTACCTTTCCGCGTTGGCGAATGTCCCGGCGGATGGGACCGCCGATGTCTCCCGGATCGGCGCGGTCCGCATCGTTCAGCTGCGATGTACCGACGCCCAGGGCGCACCGATGGCGTGCGACAAGGCAACCCGGTTCATCGAGGCGCGGGTCGATCCGGCCGGTGCCAATTCGGTGGTCATTGAGACAAGCGGTGGTCTGCCCACAGCGGCGACGGTGCGTCCGGGCGCAAACGGTGACCTAGACATTCTTGATGGGGCGGGGAACATCCAGAGGGGTGGCAAGGTCAAGGGCACGCCCCTGGTTGTGCTGCCTCCGGCCGGTGGCACCGCCAAGATCCCGTTCCTCTTCCTCGTCGGTGGTGGCAAGACCGGCCTGAACCATGCGGCCCAGGACCTCGGCTTCAGCGGTGCAACGGCCACGGTTCCGACGAGCAAGGGTGCCCCGGGTCTCGCCGATGGCGGCCGGGCAGAGATCCTCTTCTATATATATGCCGGCTCCGATGCGCCCACGACGATGGCGCAGGCCCGCATCCCGGTGCCCCTCGCCCTCTTCGCCATCGGTGCTGAGTAACGGCTTCGGGTAGGGTAAACCCGGTCCCGTTGTAGGACGCGGTTATTCCCCCGAGTGAACCCGCCTACCCCCCATCCCCCCGACGCTGGCTTGGGGGTCGCAGTTTTGGTGCGCGGGCATCCCTGCCCGCCACTCCCTTGTCGTACCCGTGCCTCAAAGGGAACCCGCCTCCCTCCGAGGCTTCTCGCCTCCCTCCAGGGGAGCCCCCCACCTCTGCCTCGGCCCTCCTCCCGACGTGGGAACGGGGGAGAAGGCGTTCGCACGACCCAGATCTCGCCCGAGCGGGGCACCCAATTGGTCCGCGGGCAGGGATGCCCGCAGCTCCCTTGTCGTACCCGTCTACCGTTCCCCACCCCCTGCTGCCCTTTCCAACGAGATTCGGGAGAGAAGGCGTTCACACGGCCCAGATCTCGCCCAAGCGGGGGGGTACCCTGGGAGCGCCGGCGCCCTCGCCGGCACTTCCCTCCCAAGCCATGTGGAGTGCCCTCATTGTGAATGCCCTTGCATGGTTCTGCGGGCTGGCATTCAGGCGGTCGTTGTGGCGGGACTGAGGCTGGCGTGGGAGTGAATTGGGGACGTGCGGGCAAGGATGCCTCGCGGACCGAAGATGCCTCGCGGACCGAAGATGCCTCGCGGACCGAAGATGCCTCGCGGACCGAAGATGCCTCGCGGATCACGCCGCCGGGTGGGGCAGGCAGTTGCTGCATTGGGGGAAATGGACGTGGGTGGGTGAGGGAATGGGTGGTGCGGCGCAATGCCGCGCGGAGTGGCGGCAACGCGGCGCATGCTTCCTTAATGGTGCGGCCGTCACTGCCGACCGGGTCTGGTGGGTGGGGAAT
>BJHB01000467.1:0-2711 GCA_014191415.1 Chloroflexota bacterium | reverse complement strand
AGATTGCGCCGATGACGCCGCACCAGGCGCCGCCCCACAGTGCTCCGATGCCTGCATACCGCCATCCCATGTCGTGACGATACCCGCCTGACCGGGGCTGGCTGGCAGTTTGGTCCTCCACAACCATTTAGCAAATTGTCAACAGAGGCTGCATCCCGGAGATTGACCATCAATGCATCGGACCGCAGTGGTCCGAACGACATCGGAAGGGAAATCCATCATGCAGCGTCGATCCATCTTTGGGCAGGCCACTCGTACCGTCGCCGGAGCCTTCGCTCTCGCCGGAGCCGGAACCCTCGTCACGGGTGCTGGAGCATCTGCACAGACCGTATCGAGCGCGAAACCGATCGCACCCACCGCGACCGCGACCACGGGTGCAATTGCCGGGCGAAGCATCAACCTGACGACCGCGTGGATCGATGCGTCGGCGGTCTACGGAATCGACTCGCCGTCCGGGCTAGCCGGACCTCGCCAGACTGTCGCAACTCCCGCTTCATTGAGGGAGGGTGGGGCGGTGGCCAGTACCGGGCGGATGATCACATCCGAGGGAAAGAACCTGCCCGTCGCAAATGGCCTTGTTCTGGCTGGAGACCCACGGGCGGCGGAAAATCCGGACCTTGCGGCGATCCACACCCTCTGGGTGCGCGAGCACAACTGGCACGTGGAACGCTTGGCCAAGGTCCATCCCCAATGGACCGGAGATCAGCTTTACCGACAGGCGCGGGCAATCGTCACCGCCGAGATTCAGCAGGTCACGTACCGTGAGTTCCTACCGACTCTCCTCGGGCCAGGCGCGATCCCCCAGTGGAATGGCTACCGCTCGAATGTCGACCCCACGATCAGTGTCGAGTTCTCCGTCGCCGCAATGCGGTTCGGGCATAGCATCGTCTCCAACGTGGTGAGCCGCGAGGCGGAGGATGGAAGCCTTACCGGTCCAGAAATGCTGCTGCGCGACGCCTTCTTCATGCCTGCGTCCGAATTCGTGAAGCACGGCGGTGCGGACGGCTTTCTGCGCCACATCGGATCGGACGTGTCGAACACGCTTGACGCGCATCTGGTGGACGACCTCCGCAACTTCCTGAACGACCCTCCGGTGGCCATTGACCTTGCTGCGATCAACATCCAGCGAAGCCGGGACGTCGGTCTTGGAACCCTAAACCAGACCCGGGTCGCTTTGGGGATGCGTCCCCATGCGGATTTCAGCCAGGTGACGCCCGATCCCGAACTTGCGTCGCGCCTGAAGACGGCCTATGGAACCATTGATCGACTTGATCTATGGATAGGTGGCCTTTCCGAGCGACGGGTGCGAGGCGCCCTTGTGGGGGAGACATTCCACCGCATCCTCACCGACCAATTTATCCGCCTGCGTGATGGTGATCGCCTCTGGTGGGAGAACCAGTCGTGGGACCGTGGCATGGCGCAGTGGATCCGGGAAACTACCATCGCCGATGTTGTTCTGAGGAATACCGACACGAGGCGAATGCAGGCGAACATGTTCCTGGCCGCCGAACGTGCCGATCTGGGAAGACCAGGCGTTGCACTCGCGGTGGCACGCACCGACCCGCATCGTGCGTCTGGTGCGCCAATCTCAAGCAACGAAGTCAGGTCCCATGATGGAACCGGCACCAACACGCAATTCAGTGTCCTCAATGGCGTCGGTTGGCAATTCGGCCGCATTGGCCCCGCCAGGTTTGCTGACTCCATCCACACGATGGTCGCCGGAGATCCGAACCCGCGGACGATCAGTAACGTGGTGGTCGCTTACGAGAACACGTCCATACCCGCGGAGAAGGCATCGGCGATGCTTTACGTCTGGGGCCAGTTCCTGACGCACGAGATCGAATTCGCAAAGTCCGGAACCGAAGACGGGAGCGTCTTCTCTCCGGCCGGTGATCCAGTACTTGCCACTGGGACGATGATCCCGATGACCCGCCTAGCGGTCGACACGTCGACGCCACCTGCTGTTCCCGGCGGTGCATCCCGACCGATGGCACCACCGCCTGGTGGCAACCAAGGCCCGGCGAGTGGGGCGAACCCCCCACTTCGGCGCTAGGACAATCCCGTCCACCAAGACCGGTAAGCCTCGCCTCCGGGTGCGTGATCAACGCCTCCGGGGGCGAGGCCGTTTCAGGCGACCCTTCAATGCGCGGGTGCGCCTCTAAGCGTGTGGCGGTGCAATCCGCCGCGCCCCGATTTTTTTCACGCAGATGGATGGACCGCGCCAATGGGGATCGTGACTCCGGTCATGGTTCCCTCGATCGCTTCCAGATACGCGAGCGCGACCTGACGAGCTGAGGTGAAAGGGCGTGGATCCTGTATCGGATCTGCCGGAGGATTTCCAACCCATCCCGGACTGACGGCGACGGCCCGAATTCCTCGGGGGAGTTCCAACGCGACGGCGCGCACGAATGCCTCAACGCCGGCGTTGGCGACCGACTTTGCGGTACTACCGATTATCGGACTGACAGACAGCAAGCCCGACGAAAGCACAATCACACCGCGGTCACGGATGGCGGGTACTGACGCCCTTGCCAAGGCAATCTGACCAATGAGCTTGTTCGCGAGACTTTCGACAATGTCCTCTGTGGAAAGCTCATCCAACGTGCCGAATTTGGTGCTTCCAGCGCACGAAACCACCCCGTCAATTGGCCCGACCGTTGAGATGAGTTGGTCAATCGAGGCGCTGTCCCTGATGTCGACGCGTACTGCCG
>BJHB01000466.1:0-2717 GCA_014191415.1 Chloroflexota bacterium | reverse complement strand
TTCCGGTTCTGGTCTTCGGGCTAGATTGGCCCGACTACACAGACGATGACATGGCACCATTTCGGTGCTATTTGAGGGGTGATGCAGATGACCGTACCCGCCAACGAACCGCCTTTCTCGCCCGGGTTGGCGGGTGTTGTCGCTGCCGAAACCGCTATTGGGCTGGTTGATGGGGCGAACGGTCGCCTCCTCTACCGTGGATATCCGATCGTCGAGGTTGTCAAGCAGGGCACGTATGCAAGCGTGGTTGATCTCCTCCTCACTGGCGAGTGGCATCCTGGCACGGTTCTCACGCCGACACCGGTTCCCCCAATGGTCATGGCAGCTCTTCGGTTGTTGCCTGCTTCCACGCACCCAATGGACGCATTGCGTACCGCGGTTTCGGTGTGGGGCGCGAACGCTGGTCTGCCGTGGCCACCAACTGCAGATCAGGCACGCGAACTGATCGCATTCGCCCCTTCCGCTCTTGCAGCGTTCTCACGCCTTCGTGAGGGTCGCGAACCGGTCAACCCGCAACCTGGACTGGACCTTGCGTCGGCCTTCCTGCAGCAGCTGCACGATGAAGCGCCCGATCCGGCAACCGCGCGCGCCCTCGAGGCGTACCTGATGGCAGGTGCCGAACACGGCCTCAACGCCAGTACATTTGCGGCTCGGGTCATCGTGGCGACACGGGCGGATCTGGCTTCGGCCATCTGCGGTGCGATTGGCGCACTCAAGGGACCGCTACACGGCGGTGCGCCTGCCGAGGTTCTGGGACAACTTGACGAAATCGGCACGATTGACCATGCCGAAGCGTGGGCGCGCGAAAAACTTGAGAAGCGCGAACTGATCATGGGGTTTGGTCACCGGGTATACCGAGCCTACGACCCACGTGCCGCCGCACTGAGGGTGGTCGCCGAAAGTCTCCCCCACCGACCGCAGTGGCTAGACCTTGCGATTGGCGCTGAGGAAGCCATCCTGAGAGTGTTTGCCGAGCTGAAACCCAACCGGGTAATCAAGACAAATGTCGAGTTCTACGCCGCCGCCGTCCTTCAGGGCGTTGGTTTGAGCCCTGACCTGTTTCCGGCAACCTTCGGACTTGCCCGCCTCGCAGGCTGGTCGGCCCACGTCATTGAGCAGGCAGCGGTCGACAAGATCATTCGGCCAGAGGCTCGGTATGTTGGGTCCCCGGAGCGGCACTTGCCTCAGGCATACGCGTGACCGGGTGGCCGGTGAACGGCAAGCCGTGATCAGGATGCGGCGTACCACGTACGCTGTGTTGTGGCTAGTCCGACTGCGTGGCTTTGTCGCGCACTTGGCTTTTGTTTCCATCTCTACGTTGCTTGCGTTGTTGTCGATGCCCGCGGTCGCATGGGCCGACCCAGTCGCTGACAACATCGCGTCAATCGTTGCGGAAATGACGGTAGCGCTAGATCGCCATCGGCAGGCGTCCCTCCTCGCGCCGGTAGCGGTTGAATGGTCGGACGGTGCGCAACTGCATGCCACCTACCTGACGCAGAACTCCGGTCGCCCGGAACGTGCTGGACTGCTTATTCACACCGAGACACCTGGCCTTCCCGGTTACACGGAAGCCGGTGGCGCAAGTGCCGGTCAAAGTCACGTCTCCGAAGGGTCGCCGAACGCGCGAACGGCGATAGACGGTTTGATCGACGCGCCATTGCACCGTCATGCGCTCATGGACCCGCGCCTGACCTCGATTGGGCTTGGGTACTCTTCTGAACCGGAGCCAAGCACCGTCCTTCCTACGTGGGTCATTGATCTGGCGTCGCGGAACCGCCCGTGGACCGGAGCGCCTGCGGTAGTTGCCTATCCCGGTCCGGGCCAAATGCGGGTGCCACTCAGGTTCCCGAGCGGTGAGGTGCCAGATCCACGGGCCGCGTTGGTTACTCCCGGTTCACCGCTTCCAGATACGGGGTATCCCATCACCCTCCACTTCTTCGGGTGCACGCCGCAAGATGCCGAGGTTCATCTATTTCGGTCAATCCAGGCAGGTACCCGGGTTGGCGAGACCGAGGTCCCCGTCGCTTTGGTGCCTCCCGGCTTGGTTCTGCAGACGCCAACCGGCAACCGTCCGATTGAAATGGTGCTCTTCATGGCACGGATGCCACTCGCGCCGCTGTCTGCGTTTCGCGCCGAAGTCACAGTTACGTGTGGCACGTTTGGGCGAGCCACCTATTCTTGGGAGTTTGCAACCCGGGCCACGCTCAAACCCGCGAACATCTCGTCTGTCGTTGGCAGGCCAGATCTGGAAGGATGGCAGACGGTCACCTTGACGGTGTCTGATGCGGACGGGGTTGCCATGCCTGTACAAGGCACGCGGATTGACGCGGAGTTCAGATTTGAGAATGTGCGGACCGGTTTGACGCCGGCAACCGGCGGTGCTCCCGAGCTTGACTGGACCGAACGTGTTTCGACAGTCGACGGTCGGCTTCGCTTCAGGATCAGGATGCGAGGCGCCGCCCGGGCCGACTTGAAGGTCACCGTCGAGGATGACACGGTGCCGGTAACAGTCCCGGTGGTCGTTGAGCCAACCGGATCTGGCGTGCCCCGGCAGGTGCGCTCATCACTTGACCCGTTCCCTGTCATGCCGGGTGCAGTTGAGCAGTGGATCGCTGCCGTCGGCAAGACGGCGGTGTTCGGACGTTAGGAACAACGCGGCTATGCACGGTGGGTGTGGGCCCAGTTGATCAACTCGCACCAGTACTCGGCACCGCTTC
>BJHB01000465.1:0-2724 GCA_014191415.1 Chloroflexota bacterium | reverse complement strand
CTTCCTTACAAGGGCCGCGTTCGCCGGGGCACCGTCACGGGCCCCGTCAAGGTCAACCACGTGGAGCCAGGTGGCACCCTCGCCGAGGAATTTGTTCGCCACGGCCTCAGCTGGATCGTCGTAAACCGTCTCACGGGAGTAGTCGCCCTGGTAAAGGTCGACTACCAGTCCTCCCCGCAAGTCTATAGATGGCAGGATCACAAACCCCGCGCCTGTGGGAACGTGTGTACCGGCGTTCATGCCACCCCCACGGTATCGGTTTGGCGGGCCGTAACGTGGCCAAGTTCTCCACGTACGATCCGACCGAAGTTTGAGTACAGGCGCAGCCCTCCGGCTGCACTCTTTTCGGGGTGGAATTGGGTTGCCACCAGGCTTCCCGAAGAGATCACCGACGGAAAAGTGGTGCCATATGTCGTAGCGCCGATTACAACTTGGGCGTCGGTGGCATCGACATAAAAGGAATGAACGAAGTAGAAATGCGTGCCGTCAGCGATGCCGTCAAAGATTGGATGCGGACGCACTTGGCGGACTTGGTTCCAACCCATATGGGGAATGCTCAATCCGGGAGTAAATCTGCGAACTGTCCCGCCGAGGATGTCAAGACAGGCGTGCGAGCCACCTTCCTCCGAGACAGTGAACAAGGCTTGCATGCCCATGCATACTCCGAGGAATGGCTTTCCGAGCGAGATTACCTCGGCAATCACCCCGGTAAGGTTTCTCGAAACGAGGTTTTCCATTGTGTCGGCCGCAGCGCCAACCCCTGGAAGAATGACGCCCGGCGCCCTGCGTATGACTTTCTCATCGTCGGTGACGACAGCGTTGAGCCCGGCGTGGGCCACGGCGTGCACGACGCTCCGGAGGTTTCCCGCCCCGTAATCAATGATTGCGATTGCGTCCGCGGTGCTCACGGTAGTCTCCTGAGGGCGGGCGGTGAGTGGCTGGCGCGGCCCATTAGGTGGACAGCTCCGAATGGGTAAGGCCTGCCCGCAAGGTTACCGAAAGTTGTTCGCTGCCGACTGCAAAACGCTAGTCGCGATGTTCCCCGCTGTCTGCAGGACGATCATGGCCACGAAAGGTGAGAGGTCGAGCATTCCCATCGTCGGCAGTATGCGGCGCAAGGGTGACAGGATAGGCTCGGTGATGTCACGGAGGAACCTTGAGATGACGTTGTCGCTTCCTGGCGGAACGAACCACGAGAAAATTGCCCGTAGGAAGATTGCGCTTGTCAATACCTGCACGAGGAGGCTGACAAATTGGGACGCATAGAAGAACAGGTACTGAATTTCCATCGGTCAAGGTCTCCGTTCGCCAAAGATTGCGCGTCCCACCCGTACGAGCGTTGCGCCTTCCTCAACCGCGATTTCGAAGTCGCCCGTCATGCCCATTGAAAGGTGCCTCCACGGGTGACCCAGTGCGAACGCGTCGGACTGGTACTCCGCGTGAAGTTGAGCGAGGTGCTTGAAGTAGGGTCGCGTCGCTTCTACGGTGCCAAGTTCGTGTACGTCCGGTGCAATGCACATCAACCCGTCCAGGCTGAGACCGGGTGTCACGCGGACTTCATCAAACAAGGCACGTAAATCCCCGGGCGCAACACCTCCCTGCGTTTGGCTGTCCGCCACGTTCACTTGCAGCAGAATTCGTACCGTTCGTCCTGTTGCGACGGCCCTGGACGCCAAGGCGCGGGCGAGTTCGAGACGGTCGACGCTATGTATGAGGTGAAAGTGGTCGGCGGCAGCCTTGGCCTTGTTGGTCTGCAGGCCACCAATGAGATGCCATACTGGCCCGTCGCCAAGTTCCACAATCTTGGCTATCGCTTCCTGCACGCGGTTCTCGCCAAGGTCGGTGATCCCAGACGAGACAGCCGTTGCAACATCTTCAACCGGCCATGTCTTGCACACACCGATGAGGGTTACGTCGGTGGTGTTGCGTCCCGCGCGGTGCGCCGCATGATCGATCCGCGTTCGCACCTGGTTGATGCGGTCTTGCATCGTCACGCCTACGGTGGCCAGTACGGAGGTGAACTCTCTGGGTGACGACGCGTTGACCATTCTTCGGAGTCTATCACCAGCGGTACGCGGACAAACCGGGTTAAGTGTGAAGGGCCTGCAAGAGTCATGAAGGCCGAGTGTCTGACGTGCCGTGCCCTGCACCGTGGATTTCAGGAGGCGGCCCACCCGCGAAGTGGCAGGAAGCCTGATGCCCTGGGGCGATGGTCCTGAGGGATGGCGCTTCGACCTTGCACCGGTCGACCGCGATTGGGCATCTGGTGTGGAAGTGGCAACCAGACGGAGGGTTCACTGGGCTTGGCACCTCCCCCGTCAGGATTACGCGCCTTCGCTTTGCCTCAATTTCCGGATCTGGGTAGGGGACTGCAGAAAGGAGCGCCTGGGTATATGGATGCTGGGGCGACAGATACAGTGCGTCGCGCGTGGCAATTTCGACAATCCGTCCCAGGTACATCACTGCAACCTGGTCGCTCATTTGGCCGACAACTGCTAGGTCATGTGCAATGAACAGGTAGGTCAGGCCAAACTGGATTTGAAGGTCGAGAAGGAGGCGAAGGATCTGGGACTGGATCGAGACGTCCAACGCGGACACAGGTTCGTCTAGCACGATGAGGTCCGGCTCTGCAGCCAATGCACGGGCGATGCCGATCCGTTGCCGTTGACCACTGGAAAACTCATGGGGAAATCTGCCTATTGCGCTGCCCGGTAAACCGACAAG
>BJHB01000464.1:0-2735 GCA_014191415.1 Chloroflexota bacterium | reverse complement strand
TGCCGAAACTGTCTCCGACGGTATATCTAGCAGTTGAGACCGCGCTCTTCACCGAGGTCAACCTTCCGTGGTTTACAAGTGGATTGGCCCAGATATTCAAGGGTTCTCTTGCTCCAATGCAGGAGTTCATCCACGACTGGACTTCCGAGGAAGACCAGCATGGGTTGCTGCTTGAGACCTATCTGCTACTTGGTGACAACGGCGATCACCGCGAGCGTTCGAGATTGCGTAAGCAGATCGTCCGGGTTGGGTGGGAGCCTCACATCGAAGATCATTTCCAGGCGATTGCCTACACCGCAATGCAGGAGTTGGCCACTCAGGTTTTCTACCTCCGCGTTGCGCATTTCTGCCAGGACGAGGATCCGCTGCTGGCGCGAGCCCTCCGACGCCTTGCACGTGACGAAGTCCTTCACATGGCGTTCTATCGAGATGCGGTGAAGGCACATCTTGAAGTTGAGCCAGATTACGTCGAGCCTCTCGTGAAGATCATGCTTGAATTCGCGATGCCGGGTGCCGGGATGAAGGATTACGCAACCCGTTCAGCAATCTTGGCGCGTCAGGGTGTCTATGGCCCGGACCACTACTTCAATCTTGTCGTCGACAAGTTGTGGAAGGAATGGGACGTTCCGGCCCTGATGCCGAAGGCGGAGACAGCGCGGGCAGCACAAAGGAAAATCATCTCCCAGCATGAGAAGCTCGGGCGGATTGCTGCCCGATATGCGGTGCGGGCGGCCCCGGGAACCCGTGAGAAGGACGCCGCGCGCATTGCCCTGCAACAGCAAGAAGACATGCTGTCTGTGGCCGAGGACTAGAACACGGTTTCCCCTCACTTCTCCAGTGAGGGGAAACCGGTTTTACCTGGCAAGTTGACTGGCAAGCACCGATGGGTCGTTGGTCGGCAACTGACACGAGAACTGTTCGCACACGTATGCCGTAGGTCGATCCGCAATTGCGATGCGCTCCGCAAGCAAAGGCACGATTTCGGCTGCGATTACGACGTCCATGTCTCCGCGTGCGATCCCAATGATCCTGTTCGGGTAGTACACGCGATGGACTTCCCGGATCAGTGACGTTGCGCCGGGGTCGTCCTCCGTTCCGATGATCGCCACCTGAACCGGCTTTGCCACGGCGAAGTCCAGTGCGCAGAGGAGATGCCCGAAAGCCCCTGGGTGAGTGGCCATAGGCTTGGCGAGGCGGGCCAGAAGATCCCGTGCGACGGCGGCGTCGGTGGGATCGCCCGTAAACGCAGATAGGCGGAGGACCAGTTCGCACGCGACTGATGATCCCGAAGGGACGGCATTGTCGTAAAGGTCTTTCGGGCGGGTTACTAGTGTTTCGTGAAAGTCGCTGGTGTCAAAGAACCCACCATGTTCGGTGTCACGAAAGTGTTTCACGATCGTTGAGGCACAGGCTTGCGACGCAAGGAACCAGCGAACCTCACCCGTGGCCTCGTACAGGGCAAGCAGGCCTGCGCCGAGGCACGCGTAGTCCTCGAGGAAGGCATTCACGCGCGATTGCGCATCCTTGAACGTGCGGTGAAGCCGGAACTCTCCCGAGGGATCGCTTTCGTCCCCTGCGGCCGCCATCGTGTTGAGGATGAACTCGGAGGCGTTTCGCGCTGCGTCCAGATAACCGGCGTCGTCAAGGATTGCGCCGGCCTCGGCGAAGGCCCGGATCATCAAGCCATTCCAAGCGACGATGACCTTGTCGTCTCGGGAAGGTTTCACGCGGGATTCTCGAGCCTGATAGAGGGTTTCGCGAACACGAGTGATCGTGCTGTCAAGTTGGGCGACGGTTATCCCGAGTTCCTTGGCAACGACTTCTCGATCACGAGCGGTATGGAGAATATTCTTGTGTTCGAAGTTTCCACGATCCGTGACATCGAACCAGGCACACACGACGCGTGCATCTTCTTCGCCGACGACCTCTGCAACTTCCGCCGGCGTCCACACGAAGAACTTGCCCTCGATACCCTCGGAGTCGGCGTCCTGAGTGGCGTGGAACCCCCCGTCTGGGGCAGTCATTTCCCGGAGGACGTAATCGAGGATTTCGCGGCAGACATCTCGGTGAAAGGCGTTCCCTGATGCCTGCCATGAGGCGAGATAGACCCTGGCCAACTGGGCATTGTCGTAGAGCATCTTTTCAAAGTGCGGCACAAGCCACACGGCATCTACCGAGTACCGGTGGAACCCTCCGCCGAGGTGGTCGTACATCCCCCCATGTGCCATTCGGTCGAGGGTGAGAGTTGCCATCTGGAGGGTCGCGGGGTTTGCGGTTCGGCGCCAGATCCGAAGCAAGGCCTCCAGGTTGGCAGGCTGCGGGAACTTTGGCGCACGTCCGAACCCACCTTCGACTTCGTCGAACGTTTTCGCGTATGCACTTTCGGCGGCGCGAAGGACATCAAGCGAGAGGCCTGACGCATCTGCGGGCGCAAGATTCGCCGGTTCAATCATCGCACGGAGTTGTTGTCCGCTTTGAAGCACGTCAGCCCGTTGCGTTCGGTAAGCGTTCGCGACAGACGTCAGCACGTCCCGGAAAGCAGGCATGCCGTGGCGTCGTTCGGGTGGGAAGTAGGTTCCGCCATAGAATGGCGTGCCATCGGGCAGGAGGAACACGGTCATTGGCCAACCGCCGTGCCCGGTTAATGACTGCACCGCCTGCATGTAGACACTGTCAAGGTCGGGGCGTTCCTCACGGTCCACCTTTATGTTCACGTAGAGTGAGTTCATCAGGCG
>BJHB01000463.1:0-2736 GCA_014191415.1 Chloroflexota bacterium | reverse complement strand
GAAGTCTTGCACCGGTTCCGGGACGGCGGGGTCACGGCAGAGGAGCTGGACCGGGCCAAGAGGTTCAGTGTCGGAAGCATGGCGCTTCAACTTGAGACGAACGACGGAGTTGCCGGTGCCATTGCAGACATGGTCCTGTACGGCTTGGGTCTGGACTACATCGACCGCTATCCGGCGATCGTTGAGGGCTTGACCCTCGACGAGGTCAACCAAGCTGCCTCCACGCACCTCCCACGCTTTGAGGAAACGGTCGTTGCGGTCTGTGGCCCGCCTGCGGCGTGATGCAGGTAGCTGGACCTCCTGCAGAGTGGTCTTTCCTCGCAGCAGGTCCAGTCGTGGCCAACCTAGGAGGTTGCTTCCTTCACGACTTCGTTCACCATCCGGCCGTCGGCCTTGCCCTTGAGCCGCTGTGACGCCACGGGCATCACGGCACGGAACTGGGGACCGACTTCCGCGATGATCTCGTCAACTGCCGCACGTATCTCCTCGCGCGTCAGTTGCTGAGGCAGGTATGCCTGCATCACGTCGAGTTCGAGCTGCTCCTTCTCCAGAAGTTCGGTCCGGTTGCCTACCCGCGCGAAGTGGATCGTTTCCCGCTTCTGGGCGATTTCCTTCTGTATGACTGCCAGGATGTCAGTCTCCAAGACCGGCTGACCATACTTGGGGTCCTTGCGATCTGTCCGGCTCATCTCCATGGTGGTGATGGCGGCGCGTAGCATGCGGATGGCGGATACCCGACGCTGGTCGCGCGCGCGCATCGCGGTCTTGACATCCTCAGCGAGACGGTCCTTGACGGATTGATCGTTCATGCCCACTCCAATCGAACCCCGATCGAGGTCAACGTTCAACCAATCTCACCGTGCCCCGGACCCCGCATAACGCGGGGATCGGTTTAGGACAGTTCGGATGACGTTGCCCAGAGTTAGAATCGTGCCAGATAGGGTTGTCGACCGTGAAAAGCTGGCTGACACGTCGAATGCACGTGTTGGTCACAACCTGACCCAAGATGCGGAGTGTTCCATGGCCTTACGGTTTGAACGCGGAGATCAGTCGCGGCCGAGTGGACATGCGCTGCTTTACTTTCGGACCGGATCCAATGACGGCGATGATGTTCATGTCACATACGTCGTCGTGTTGCCAGTGGTTGTGAATCCGATGAAGTACCTACCCCCGGCGTTTGCGAGTCAGATCGCGGCGTTTGCCAGTCAGATTGGCGGTCTCGTTGGGGCGATGGGGAACCTTGACGCGGTGCCGTTGCCACCGATACCGGAACGCATATCGCGAGATGAACTATGGAGGTTGGCAGCCTACAGAGACGATGACGTCCTCGACGGGGGCATTGTCAGCGGATCTGTTGAAGGTCTCATGACCGCCGCTCAGGAAGCAACCCAGCGATATGCCGAGTCCTACCGGCTTGCGTTGGCACACGTTCCGGTTGGCGAGACGGACACCGGGCCGGTAGAACTCGTCGCCCCGGATGATGACACTCTGCGTTGGGTCTTCATGGATGAGCGCGGTCGGATTGACGAACTCACCAAACTGACTGGGCGGCTTCGAGATTCCATCGATTCGGGAGACGCACTGCACACCGGGGAACTCGCAACGACCATGCGCAGGTTGGGCGCCCACCTGCCTGAAAAGTACCGGGTTGCTGAAATGGTTGCCGGAGCCGTCCGTGCCGGAACGATTGGCTCCAATCTCGCCCAACTCTATCTCGAACGGTGTTACAAGCTTTGCAGCGAAGCCTACGAGGATCTGGGCAGGATTGACCGCGAGATCCTTCGGTTTGAGTCGATGTAGTGGCCGACGTCCAATCAAGTCCTGGTGAGACGAGATATCGGGGTTATCTTCGTGGACTGTCCTGCCGACCGGTAGCCAATCGGATCAGGTGTTCTGGTGGCGGAGTACCGTTCGCGCCCAACGCAGCAGGGAAGATTGCGCGCAACAGCGTTTCGACGGCCGCCACCATGCCAGGACCTCTCGCATACAGAAGGAAGTCAGGGGCGATTGACCATGTGCTTCCGTTGGCGGTCGGGTTGGGCACGTTGTTGGCAAGGAATTTCCGAAGTCCCGGGTGCTCGCTTTTCGCGTCCGCTTCTCCCAAAGTCCCAACGAGGTTGATGTCGGCGGGCGACATCACGCCTGAGCCGGGCGCATACGTTTCGGCTAGCAACAAGCCTCCAGCAGCGTTGATCAACTGCTTGCCTCTCTCCGACAGCGGGCACCACGCATCCGCGTCCGGATCATGGATTGCAACTGAGACCATAGGCAGACGAGCACCCGGCGTCTGTGTCAGGTACCTCGCAACGTGCATTCGGAGGGCGAGCAAGCGCGCGGCCCGAACGGTCTGAAGGCGGATAGCACGTTCGGTAACGCCCAGAATCGTGCCGATCGGTCCAATCCAGGCGAGTTCATCTTCAAGGCCGACCGGGTGCACGATCACGACCTGAGGGTCTTCGCCGTGAACTCCAAGGGAATGGGCTTGTGGACCGGACTGCACGCCACAACCAGAACATTCGGTCTCGACAAGGATCACGTCCGGGTTCGAACGCATTACCTCGCCAATGTCGACGGAAACGTCTACGAGGTGCCCGGACCGGCTGGCACTACCACTACGACTGAGAGAAGAAATGTCAATCAGACCCAACGTAGCGTTCGGTGCGATCGCTGCGTGAGGCGTAGCTTCGGCAGGGTGCCACCCGGGCTTTTCGGACGCACAAACTACCCAGTCGCCCA
>BJHB01000462.1:0-2742 GCA_014191415.1 Chloroflexota bacterium | reverse complement strand
AACGGAAAGTTCCCGCCGGCGTAGTGGACATACTCCGGATGGAGGCCTGTACCGAAAGAATCGCCAGTCGCCGCGATGTCCAGCCCGAGATATCTGCATTCCAGAGGCACAATATGCCGATACGGTTGGTCACCACACCCCACCTCAAGCAAGACACCTGACCGCTCCCGGAGCCACGGCGAGATGTCACGGACCACGGTGAAGGTCTGAAGATCGGCCAGACGCCTGACGGCAAACCGGACCCTGCTGACCAATCCCGACCCCGGCCCAAGGTGGGCAGGTGGCGGAAATGATTCGACTGTCCCAGAACGCCTCACCCGCAACCTCGCCCTCCGCTGGTCCAAACCTGCCACCCACACGAGGCAGGCACCAGTCCAACCCCTAGCTCCACCGCGTAACCGGATCGCACCGACTTGCTACGCCCCCGTCCTCCCGCCCGTTTCCGAGACAACATGATGAGCGAAGCGAGCGAAGCGTCTTGCAATCAGGCGGGGGCGGGCGGTGGTTATGTACATCAGGCTGGGTGGTGGCGTGGGGCGTAAAGACACGGCTGCGCCATTGCGCCCATCCACCCCCCGTGTCGGCGTCGTCGGCGCGGGGTACTGGGGTCCCAACCTTATCCGCAACCTCGCCGAACTGCCCGGGTCACCCCTCGCCGCCGTCGCCGACGCCAACCCCACCCGGCTGGACTACATCCGCGCACGGTATCCCGCCGTCGCACTCTACGATGCCGGGGCCACCCTCTTCAATGCGCCGGGCATCGACGCCGTCGTCATCGCCACCCCCGCCGAGACGCACTACGCCCTCGCCCGCGAGGCACTGCTGGCCGGCAAGCATGTCTTCGTCGAGAAACCGCTCGCCACATCCGGCGCCCAGTGCCTCGAACTCGCGCGCATCGCCCACGACCGCGGACTCACCCTGATGGCCGGGCACACCTTCGTCCACAACGATGCCCTCCGGTGGACCAAGCAGCAACTCGACGCCGGAACCCTCGGCGATGTCCACTACCTCTACTCGCGGCGCCTCAACCTCGGGCAGATCCGACAGGACATCAACGTCGTCTGGAACCTCGCCCCGCATGACATCAGCATCATGGGCTTCCTCCTCGATGCCCGTCCGAACCGCGTCAGTTGCGCCGGGTACGCCTACATCCAGAACGGTGTCGAAGACGTGGCATTCGTGACCCTCGAGTACCCGCCCGCAACTCCCAAGCGAAGCGTCTTGCAATCAGGGGAGATGGGGAGGGCCAAGCGAAGCGTCTTGCAATCAGGCGGGGTGGGGAGGGGAGGCGCGGAGACACCACGGTCGGCGCACATCCACGTCTCATGGCTCGATCCACACAAGGTCCGCGAAGTCGTCGTCGTCGGAACGCGCCAGATGATCGTCTACGACGACGTCGATGCCGACCGCGTCATCCAGGTCTACGACAAGGGTGTCGACCGCGTGCCCGTCCCAGAAAGCACCTCTGGCACGCCCGGAGGCCACGCCACCACGGACCCTCGCGAACGCGCCGAGACCTATGGCGAGTTCAAGTTGCTCCTCCGCTGGGGAGACCTGCACATCCCGCGCCTGCGCCTCGGCGAACCCCTGCGCAACGAGATGGCCCACTTCGTGCACTGCGTCGCGACCGGCGCACGCCCGATCACCGATGCCGTGAACGGCTGGGAAGTCGTGCGCGTCCTCGAAGCATGCGACGCCTCACTCCGTGCCCGTGGCGCACCCGTCGAGATCGACTGGTCGGTGCCCGCGGACGCACCACCCGCCTTCCATGCCCCCCGGATCACATCGTGACAACCATCTCGCCGTTCGCGCGCATCCACCCGAATGTCCATCTCGGGGCCGGGTGCCAGGTTGGCGACTTCGTGATCATCGGCGAACCACCCCGCGGGTCCGTTTCGGGAGAGCTACCCACCGTCATCGGTGATGGTGCCGTCATCCGGTCGCACACCGTGATCTACGCCGGAAACACCATCGGCAGTGGCTTCCAGTGCGGCCACGGCGTGCTCCTCCGCGAGACCAACACCATCGGCGACAGCGTCAGCATCGGCAGCCACACCGTGATCGAGCACCACGTCACCATCGACGACGGTGCGCGGGTCCACTCGCAGGCCTTCATCCCCGAGTTCTCACACCTCATGCGCAACAGCTGGGTCGGACCACGTGCCGTCCTCACCAACGCACCACACCCGCAGTGTCCCGCCGTGCAGCAGTGCCTCAAGGGACCGACCATCGAACCGGGGGCGAAGGTCGGCGCGAATGCCACCCTCCTGCCCGGCGTCGTGATCGGGACATTCGCCCTGGTCGGTGCCGGATCCGTCGTCACGCGCGATGTCCCTGCCGGCGCAGTCGTGGCCGGCAATCCCGCCCGGATCGTCAAGCAGATCCAGGACCTGACCTGCCCCTTCGACCTGATCGATACTCCGTACCGCGACGCCTGGGACCTCCTCGGCATCCCCCAAGACCACGAACTACCCATCGCAACCGAGCAGCGGCCGGGTGTGGAGACCATCACCGCCGCATCCCTGCCCGCACGTCCCACAAGCGAAGCGTCTTGCAATCAGGCGGGGTCGGGCGGGCCAAGCGAAGCGTCTTGCAATCAGGCGGGGTCGGGTGGTGGTGCGGACGGGGCAATCTCCGGGGAGTCTTCCTGATATGTGCGGAGTAGCCGGATGGCTTGGATACCGTGGCAGCCGCGACGGGGCGTCAGTCCTCCTCGAACGCATGAAACAGGCCATCTACCAC
>BJHB01000461.1:0-2742 GCA_014191415.1 Chloroflexota bacterium | reverse complement strand
TCGACCTCGGGTTCGCCCAATCGACCACGGTTCCGAAGGTCCTTGAAGATGCCCTGCATGCGGTCTGCCAATGCTTCGAACATCACATCCTCCGGTACGCCTGAAACTGAATCCAGTGGTTAATGCTAGGTGTCTTGAGTGACAAGGCGATAGGTGAATCTACGCAAACAGTGCTTGCACGAACTCGTCGGGATCAAAGGGCGAAAGGTCCTCGAGACGTTCGCCAGTCCCAATGAACTTGATCGGAAGTTTCAACTCCTGGGCTATCGCAAAGACAACTCCACCCTTGGCAGAACTGTCCAGCTTAGACAGAATGAGCCCGGTCACCCCAACCGCATGAGCGAATGACTTCGCCTGCATGACACCGTTCTGTCCGGTGATCGCGTCCAGAACAAGAAGGGTCTCATGTGGAGCCCCAGGATGACGGCGTTCAACGACACGCCTGACCTTTTTGAGTTCTTCCATGAGATTAATCTTCGTATGTAGCCGTCCGGCCGTGTCAATAAGCACCGTATCGGCGCCGCGACCAACTGCCGCGCCAATCCCGTCAAAGACGACCGAAGCTGGATCACTCCCCGGGGCCTGCGCGATGACCGACACATCAGTCCGCTCGCCCCAGATTTTCAACTGGTCGATTGCCGCCGCGCGAAACGTGTCACCGGCGATCAGTATTGGGTATCTCCCACCAGCTTTGAAGTAGTGCGTCAACTTCGCAATCGAAGTTGTCTTGCCAACTCCATTCACCCCAATAACCAGAATAATCGCAATGCCATCTGCAACCGCAGGCAAGAAGAGACCAGTGTCCCCCGTGGACTTGAGTAGTTTCAGGAGTTCGCTGCGCAAGGCAAGCTCGGCGTCCCGTGGATCAAGGAACGGCTTCCGGGCATGTTGAGCCTGTAACCCTTCAATCAGGTCACCAGTGGTGTGCGCGCCGAGGTCGGCCTGGATCAACCGTTCCTCAAGTTCGTCCCAGAATGCGTCGTCAAGGGTCCGCTGCGTCTGGAATAGGCCTCTTACGGCACCAAAGAAGCCCTTTCTTGTTGATGAAAGCGAAGCCTCAACCGATGCGGGCGCGGGCGCAGCCGCACTTGTGCCTGGTTCGGAAGGCGGAGTAGCTGATCGCCTGAAGAAACGCATCATTGTGTGGATATCGCCTTCGTCTTGGGGATCCGGCCATGCCGGCGCTTTCTGGTAACGCTGACGCTTCTGACGGGAGAACCGATTTCACTGAATTATGATGGAGGCCGGCGCGAACCGGTCACACTCACGCCTGTCGTCGTAGTTGAGGTGACTGGAACGGTCACCCGCGATGCGTAGAGAAGTTCCAATTCGGCAAGTGATGTGTATGCATCGCTCCCGCCGTTTGACAATATTCTTAGCCGAACCCAACGTACCGCGGTGTCTGGCACGTCGAACACCGGAACGTTAAGCCGGTCCTCAGTTAGTTGTGCCTCGCTTGCGCGACCGGTTATTTCCGGCGGTCGCACGCCGGAAATCGTCGAGTGATCGAGTTCGCCCGCTACCAGCAACGTGTACGGACCTTCCGCGCCAGTCGTGGACACCTCGACCCGGAACTCACGCACCCACGTCGATGTGGGCTCGCCCGGATGCGGACGCAGGATGGCGCGATTTACGGTCAGGTCATTCGGCAGTGCAAAGTCAAGATCTACCGGTAAAGTTGCATCTGCAGACCGCCAACCCGGGACCCGCACTGTTGCCCATGTATCGATCAGCCGAGGCGGTTGGTGTCCCGGTGCCGAAGCCACGGACCCCCGGATGTATGAGCCCCCGAAGACGGTGTTGAGATAATTCGTTCCGTCGGGACCGGCAAATCCACCACGCAACGCAATCGCGATCCGGGCAAACTCCTCGGGCGCCAGTTGCGTTTCAGCCATTTCACGAACGAGCAACAGGACAGGCGTTGCGATGACAGTCAAGATGCCGGCAACGACCGCATATGAACGCAATTCCTCGCGTGTTGGGCGGAGCCTTATCCACCACGGTCGCCGGTTCAATAACCTTGCCAACTCGAGCTGATGCAACTGATCCGCACACCGCGCGCACTTCGAACCCGGCTGCTTATCGGTCGCGCGCGAGCCAGAGGTTTCCGGCCGTCCACCGCCAGAAGGCTCTTCATTATCCGGTAGAGCGTTGGACACGCTTCTGTCAAATGAAGCGGAGTCGTTGAGGCCACCAATCGATGACATTTGTGGGCGGAGGCAGTCACCGCAAAACGGTGTCCGGCATCGCACACACCGTGTGGTCACGAACCTATGGGGATGATTGACGCATGGGCGACTGCCATCTGCGCGTGGCATCGCTCCGGTCAGCGATTGTTGGGGAGCAACCCTGGGGGGCACGGGATTAGGATAGCCACCCGGCAGCCTCAACAATCCAGATGCCCATCCCACATCACATCGGCGGGTGGCGTGGTACAAACGGGTAGGGGATGATTGCACCAATGACAGACAACGTCACCTCAGGACCGGCAAGCGCCCACACCGAACACGCGTCGTCCACGACTGATAGCCCGATCCGGGTGGGGATCATGACCTGCAGCGACCGCGGCGCGCGAGGCGAGCGTGCCGATGTGAGCGGTCCAACCCTTCACAACCTTGTAGTCGACCACCTTTCTGGGCAGGTCGTGCAGTACCGGGTCGTGCCAGACGAGCGCACGCCAATCGAGGCAACCATGAAGGAGTGGGCAGACGAGCACAAACTCGACCTGATTCTCACGACCGG
>BJHB01000460.1:0-2748 GCA_014191415.1 Chloroflexota bacterium | reverse complement strand
AGTATCCGACTCACATTACCCACCGAATCTGGTGCGATGTGTTGGTAACTCATGGGGTCCTTGCGCATGGCATCCGCGTGATACCCAGCCTTGTGGGCAAAGGCGCTTGCACCTACAAACGCTGCGTGAGGATCCGGGTTCAGGTTGCACACGGCAGCCACGAACCGCGCGGTATCGGTCAGGCTCGCAAGTTGCTCATCGGAAACGCAATCAACACCGAGTTTCAGCTTGAGGGTCGGGATGATCGCGCAAAGATTGGCGTTACCGCACCTCTCGCCATATCCGTTGATCGTGCCCTGTACGTGCGTTGCTCCCGCGCCTATCGCAGCGATTGCGCCGGCAACGGCGAGTTCGCAGTCGTTATGGGTATGGATCCCGATCATAATGTCTCTTGCGAACGAACCTCGGACTTGCCGTACGATCCGCTCGATGTCGGTCGGCAGGGTCCCGCCATTTGTGTCGCACAGCACGAGTGCCTCGGCACCGGCCGACGCAGCCGCCTCAAGGCACGCCCTTGCGTACGTTTCGTCGTGCTTCCATCCATCGAAGAAGTGTTCAGCGTCATAGAACACCCGTTTTCCATTGGCACGCAGGAAACCGACCGAATCCCTGATCATTGCCAGGTTTTCATCGAGGGAAACCCCGAGGACATCGCGCACCTGCACCGCATTGTTCTTGCATACGATGGTCACCACTGAGGTGCCTGCATCGGCAAGAATTCGAAGGTTAGGGTCGTCCTCGGCTCGGTTTCCCTTGTAACGGCTCGACCCGAACGCAACAATTGTCGCGTGCTTCCACGACAGCTTCTTCGCGCGGGCAAAGAACTCCGCGTCGCGCGGGTTTGACCCGGGGTATCCGCCCTCGATGTACGCGACGCCAAGGCGGTCGAGCCGCTGAGCGATCTTTAGCTTGTCCTCGAGCGAAAGGTTCAGCCCTTCACGTTGGACACCGTCGCGCAGTGTCGTGTCATAGATATCCAGTGGACTACCTGGTTCGGACATTGTGAGCCCTCGACCTTTCGGGTTTTATACCCGTCATGGTCCGGGCAATTCCCCACGAGGCGGCGAATTCAAACCCGGACGTCAACGTCTACAGCGACTGTGCACAGGCTTCCGTCGGAACGGGTGACAGCGGTGCACAATCCAGATAGCCGACGCGTGGCGGGAACGGGTTTCGTGCAACCTACGCCACGGTCGGCGCAGTAATTCGAGGATCCTGCAAGGAGGAAGCCACCCGGGTGATTTCGGCCGCGATTAGCTCACCCATCCGGTCAGTGACAACCACCTCAGTACCTGGGCCAGCGATGTCGGAGGTGCGGTACCCGGCATCGAGGATCGACTCGACGGCCTGTTCGATTGCGTCAGCGACCACTGGCAGGGCAAGCGAGTATCGAAGCATCAGAGCCGCCGACAGGATTGCCGCGATTGGATTTGCGCGACCCGTACCGACTACCTCGGGGGTATACAAAGCTGTCCCGTGGATTGGTTCGTACAGACCCTGAACGCCACCCAAGGAATTGCTGTGGGGTCCAAGTGAAGCTGAGGGAAGCATTCCCATCGAGCCCGCTAGAACGGACGCCTCGTCGGTCAGGATGTCACCGAACATGTTTTCGGTCACCATCACATCGAATGATGCCGGCCTCCGAATGAGATACATCGCTGCGGAATCTACGAGGATGTGCTCAAGCGTGACATCCGGATAATCAACCGCAACGCGGTTCGCAATCTCCCTCCAAAACCGACCAGTGGTAAGGACGTTTGCCTTGTCCACGGATGTCAGCTTCTTGCGTCTCAGGCGAGCGAGGTCGAAACTCGTGCGTAGCACCCGCTCGATTTCCTGTTCGCTATAAGCAAGCGTGTCGACTGCGCGCCAACCTGTCGGGCTTTGCCACCGGCGACTCGGCTTCCCGAAGTAAAGGCCGCCAGTCAACTCACGCACGACGATCATGTCGGTTCCGCGGACGATATCTTCCTTTAGGACCGAGTGGCTGAGCAGCGCAGGGGACAGCTTGACCGGTCGGAGGTTCGCGTAAAGGTCCAGGGCCTTCCGCAAGCCGAGGATCCCTTGCTCAGGCCTGACCTTGGCAAGTGGGTTATCCCACTTAGGACCCCCGACCGCGCCGAAATACACGGCATCCGCGCGCGATGCCAGGGCAAGCGTCTCATCCGGAAGTGCAGACCCGGTCGCATCGATGGCGGCACCACCGATCAACGCATGGTCTGCCGAAAAGCTCCAGCCGTACGCGTCGGCTGCCGCTTGAAGTACCCGGAGGCCGACTTCAACCACTTCCGTGCCGATGCCATCTCCAGCGAGGACCGCAATGTGAGGGGCGTGGCCGGAGACCGGGGTTGATGCAGTCATGGTCAAAGAACTCCTCGCCGAATGGTTACAGGTAGCCGAGGTCAGGCCAGGACGGGGGTGGTAGGAAAACTGGTGTTCCGGCGTCTCTCGAACTTGGTGATATCTGGCTCGTGTTGCATCGTCAAGCCAATATCGTCAAGGCCCCTGATCAGACAATCCTTCCGGAATGGGTCGACATCGAACGATGCAACCACCCCTTCCTGATCAGAAACAACTTGGTTTTCTAGGTCAATTGTTAAGGCGTACCCCGGCCGTTCCTTCGCACGGGCAAGCAGATCATCAATCACGCTCTCTGGAAGGACAACTGGCAACATCCCGTTCTTGAAACAATTGTTAAAGAAAATGTCAGCAAAGCTTGGTGCGAGAACGACGCGGATACCCATGTCT
>BJHB01000459.1:0-2763 GCA_014191415.1 Chloroflexota bacterium | reverse complement strand
GGAGTAGAACTCCTTGCGTCCCAGCCCCGTATCCGGGTTCCCGAGGATCGACGGGTCGAGTGCAGCTTCGCGGCTTGCAGATACGTCGGCGGTGTTTCGCTGCACGTTCAGGCCACCTTCCTTGGTGGCGGTGAACTTCATGAACTCCCAAACCTGGTCAATCTTGGCGCCACCCCGGCGCGCAACTTCCAGGATGCCTCCCGAATAGACGTTTGACTTGACGTCTTTCGCACCCTGCGGACCACTCGGGACGGGCCCGACGGCGAACTCCAGGGTTTGCGACATTCGCCGGTTGGCACGCCGGATGTTGTCCGCCGTCCAGTTTCCACCAACCACCGCCGCCATTCGCTTCTGGGCGAAGATGTCGGCGCCGGCAGTTGGGGTTCCTGGAGCCTGCCCATCGCCTCCTGGAACAAGCTTCTGCCAGTTTCCGATGGTCCCCATGCCACCCAGGCGGGTCACGTGGCCCTTGATCCACTCGAGTGCCTCGACCACTTCTGGAGCGTCGAATTGCACAACCTTGCCATCATCGGAGACCAGTTTCGCCCCGTTTGATTGGGCGAGGATGACCTGCCAGTCAGTGCCAAGATGCGGAGTGAACCCGACGAAGTCGAAACCGTCTCCCTGCTTCCTGGTTGCCTTCTGCGCAGCGACATCAAGGTCCTGCCAAGTCATCGGAAGTTTGGCGGGATCAACACCGTTTTCCCTCAGAAGGCCCGTTGCATACCACATGAACACAATATCTGGATGCTGCATCATTCCCCAGACGCGACCGTTCCAGGTCATCGTCTCGTAGGCTGACGGAAAGATCGACGCCTTGTCCCACTTGTCCCGCTTGATCAAGTCATCGAGAGGTGCAGACGCACCTTTTGAAGCGTAGACCACCATCCATTGCTGGTCGGCTTGCCATCCATCGGGCGGTGTTCCCGCTGAAATCGACGCTTGGACTGCCGCGATGTAGTCGCCGGCGGGCGTCGAAACTTGTACTTTGTTGGTGGTCGTGGCGTTGAACGCTTCACTCAGCTGTTTCCACCCAATCGGACCCCCATGGGTGGGTTGGTCGATGGGCCATGGTTGCCAGAACTCGAACCCGTTCAACGACTTTGGGACTGCGCCCGCTCCCCCCGGAGTGGGCGCGGGCGCATCTGGATTGCCGGTAGTGCACGCAATTGCAACCGTTGGTGCCACAAGAATGGCCAAATCCCGCACGACCTGCCTGCGGCTCCGCGGATGCATACCGGCCATGGGAACCTCCGTTGATGTAGACCCTAGAAGGATGCTTGTGCATGACTCACATCACGCCGGGGAGACCGACATACACCACTCCATCGGTGACCCGTGTCGGGTAAACGGCGAGATCACCCATTGATGGCGGATCAATCGTCACGCCCGTGTCCAGGCAGAACCGCCATCCGTGCAATCCGCAAATCAGGTTGGGCGTGCCGTCCGCACCGTTTTCTGCCTCGGACCATTTCAGCGGCCACGCTTGGTGCGGGCAATATGCCTCAAAGGCATGGACACGCCCGTTGATGACGGCGAGCGCAAGTTCATGTCCACCCCGCACCCGAACCGGTTTGATTTCGCCTGGATGGAGGTCGCGGACATTTGCGCACTGCACGTACGTGACACGCAGGCCGACTGTTGCCTGCGGTTCGGTGCCGAGAATGGCAGGGCCTTCAGTTTTATTTCTGTCAAAGAGGCGTCGGAACATCGGACGTTTTCTAGGCGCTATTGGTGCATCGGAGTTGATAGCACGCCGGTTTCTGGCCATCCGCAGAGTGTTCTAGAAGCATACGGACCGAACGGGGTCTCGGAAGCGAAGCAGAGCAACCATGGCGGGAACTTGTGGCCGGGACCGATAATCCTCCGAGGACGTTTGACGGAACGTGGAAATCCAGCGTCCGGTGCGGATAGTGCCTGATCGGTCGGCAGTGCTAGCCGACTTGCCTGTCCGGGTGCATGCGACGGGGTCGACAGTTGCGACACGCGATGGCGTGCGCGATGCGCCAGCCGAACCTGGATGCTATGTCTGGCGTGATCGTGACGGTTCGATCCTTTACACCGGCAAGTCGGTGGCGTTGCGGACGCGTCTGGCGAACTATTTCGCGCCGGGACGTGAACGGAAAGCCGGGATCATGGCGAAACGGGCTTCGACGGTTGAATGGTATGTCACCGGTTCTGAAGTCGAGGCCCTGATCCTGGAGAGCACCCTGATCAAGCGCTTCCAACCGCCGTACAACGTCCAGCTGCGAACGTACCCGCACTACACATTCTTGCGGTTCACCGACCCGGGCAATGATGGGGTTCCCTACCTGGAGATGACCAAGGGCATCGATCCGGACGGCCGAGCGTACTTCGGGCCGTTCTGGGACCGTACGTCTGCCGAGCAAACGCGCGACTTTGTCAATCGACTTTTTGCCCTGCGTCAGTGTGAAGGGCGACTGCCGACCGCGCGCGACGGGCAGTCGTGCTTCCATGCCCAGGTTCACCGGTGCCAGGCACCGTGCATGAACGTACGGGAGTTGGCACCACTTCACTACGGCCCATCACTTGCGGAAGCGACCGCATTGCTGCGAGGCGATGCGGCTCAGTTGATCGCGCGCCTCGAGGCGGAACGGGACCGTGCGTCGACTGCCTTGCGATTTGAACGGGCGTCCGAACTACACCAGATGGCTTCAGCGTTGCGAACCTTGCACGGCAAGCGACGGCACTTGCGGTCGGCTGCGCACACGCCGAACTTCGTGGTGGTCGTCCGTGGCGGGG
>BJHB01000458.1:0-2781 GCA_014191415.1 Chloroflexota bacterium | reverse complement strand
CAAACAACGCAATCGTGACATTGGCGATGATTGTCCAGCGGGTCCGTCGTGAAAGACCGAGGAACCATCCGACACGGGTCAGGTCGTCGGCAACAATCGAGACATCCGCCAGCGCGTGTGCAACATCAGCGCTGGCGGTTCCAACAGCAATCCCCACGGTCGCGACGGACAGCGCCGGCCCATCATTGACACCGTCGCCAACCATCGCCACACCACCTGAATTCCCGGCAGCTAGGGTGCGAATCAGGCGAACCTTGTCGTCGGGCAGGAGCCCGGCATGACGATCAGCCGGCAGCACACCGATTGCAGAAGAAACCGCCCCAACTGCGCCAATCGAGTCACCAGAGAGGACTACGACCCTCGAAACTCCACTACGGCGGAGCTGATCTACCGCGTCTTTCGCTTCGGCACGACGCTGATCGGCAATCCCGAACACAGCACTCACGGTACCCATGGATCCGGGCCGAGGAAGTCCACCCGGTGACGGGTGATCATGCGCGAGCGGCCATTCCGCGAGAACGACAGGTGTTTGACCTGATTGGTCGATCCTCGTAAATGTCGCCGAGAGACCTGACAGATCGCAGCCATTCGCGGCGATCCAATTCGGCTTGCCGATCAGGATCTGACCACCGTCGATGACCGCCGAGACGCCACAACCGGGGACGGATTGGAAATCGGTCACTTCGCCCGACCACGGCGTGTGCGCGCGTGAGGCACGCACGATCGCAGACGCCATCGGATGCTCGGACATCAGCTCGACCGCACCGGCGATCCGTACGAGGCGGGCCAAGCGGGGTTGGTCGAGACCACCATCAAGTACCTGACCCTCAGTCACTGGAAAGACAGTCTCAACTTCGGGAAGTCCGTAGGTCAGCGTGCCAGTCTTGTCGAACGCAACTATCCTGACCAGTCCGGCCCGTTCAAGGGCAACGGCATTCCGGACGATCACACCGTTTCGTGACGCGGCGCCAATTGCGGCGACGATGGCAACCGGCGAGGCCATGAGCAATGCACAAGGACATGCGACAAGGATCAACACCAGGGCGCGGTCGAACCAAGGAGCAACCGGGTCACCGACGGTCCACGGTACAACAAGAGCAACAATGATGGCGACGGCCACGACCAACGGTGTGTATACCTTGGCGAAGCGTTTGACCAACCGTTGCCCGTCCGTCGGCTCAGTGATTGCCTCCTCGGCCACCCGAACAACTCGGGCCAATGCGGTATCGGCAAAGGGGTGGGTCGTGCGAACCTCCAAGTACCCATTGCGGTTCAGGGTGCCCCCAAAAACTGGGTCACCGGGCGCGCGATCCACGGGAAGGCTCTCCCCCGTCAGCGCTGCCTGGTCCACCGCAGACTCACCGCGGGTTACGACACCGTCCACGGGAATCCGCTCGCTCGGACGGACCGCAACAATCGCCCCGACCGGGACCGCCTCCACCAGGGTCGGCGTCTCGAGGCCGTCCGAATCGAGGACATTGGCGATTGTCGGGATCGTTGCGAGCAAGGCATCGACAGAGCGCGTGGCTCGTGACAACGTGAAGCCCTCGATTGCCTCGCCAAGCATGAACAGGAACAAGACCGTCGCCGCCTCCGACCAATCACCAAGGGCAATCGCTCCGGTTGCGGCCAAGGCGACAAGGATGTTGATGTCCAGCGTGCGGTCGCGCCATATTCCTCGGAGTCCAACGGGAATGACCTGCCAGGCACCGAACGCAATCGATAGGCCAAACGCCATAGTTCCGAATGGATAGGGATAACCGGCCCAATCGGCAGCGGTACCCGCCAACAGCAACAGCCCGCTCCCGCCCAAAGTGACGAGCGCCGAGTAATCGCCGTCGTGGCCGTGCACTTCGTGGCCGTGCCCGCCGTGGCCGTTGTGCTCACTTGAATCGGGTTCGCGGTCACGGTCGACGGGATGACTCATCGGAACACGATCTGTCACTCTGGAAGGATAGGGCCAACCGAGAGACCGAAAACCGCTTGCCTTTCAGCGAGGGGCGAGTTCAGTGGAACGAGATATCGGTGGCTCGAACTGTGGCTGCCCAACGGGACGACCACCGCGTGCAAGCCCGGAACGCATGATCATGTAGAGGATGATCAACGCGCAAAGGATGAGGAACGTTACCGCTGAACGGCCACGTTGCGCCCACCGCGGAGCGAACCACGATTGCCGGATACCACTGCAACGCGAACACCGGATCCCGGCCGCCGTGTGCGTCAGGCAGTCGTGGCAGTAGGGTTCGAGACACCGGCCACACCGCAACAGGGTCTCGCGCGACCCATGGCGAGTGCACTTGTATCTCTTGACTACCTCGAGGCCGACGCCTTCCCGGTCTGGCTGGGGTCGCGCGACGGGTAGTCCGCACCGATGACAGAAACGGGCATCGGCAGGGAGATGAGTGCCACATGCACCGCATTCCAAGTGACTGCCTCCCGGTCTTCCGCCTAGGAAACCGTATCACGGCCAGTCACTCAGACGACAGCAACCCCGGCGCTCACCGCAACTCGGGCATTGCGAACCGGCTTTCCGGATAACAGGAACGCCCACCACCTGGCATTGAAGGTGGTGGGCGTCTTGTCAGTACGGACGCCCACCTGCCGTCACCCGTGACGCCTGTGGAGCCTCCGGTGCGGGACCGGTTACCGGAGCAACTGGAGGACGAGCGACGGCGCCTGGTTCGCCTGAGCGAGGACGGAAATCCCCGCCTGCTGCAGGATTTGGGCGCGCACGAGTTCGCTCATGCTGGAGGCGATATCGGCATCGGCAACGCGGCTATT
>BJHB01000457.1:0-2789 GCA_014191415.1 Chloroflexota bacterium | reverse complement strand
GAGCATCAAGCAGCAGATTTCGCAGGTCATCAGCCGGGAACTCGACGGCGTCGGCAAGGTGGATGTCCAGTTCACCTTCAACCCGCCATGGGACAAGGACATGATGTCCGAGGATGCAAAGGCCGAACTCGGCATTTTCTGATCCTGCGTACCCGCAGGTGCAACGTGAGGCCCGGCTTAGGCTTCAGGACGGACGTCACGGTACCTAGCCCCCCAGCCCCTCCCCCCAAAGGGAGAGGGGAGACGGATCGGGAACATCCATGCCCGCCTATAGCGAGATCGTCCTCGACCACTTCCAGAACCCTCGAAACCTCGGCGAGATCGAGAACGCCGATGCCGTCGCCGAGGTTGAGAACCCCGTCTGTGGGGACCGCGCCCGCCTCTCCCTCCGCCTCAGCGACGGGCGAATCGCAGAGGCACGGTTCCTCGCCGAGGGATGCCCGGCCGCCATCGCCGCCGCGTCAATGACCACCGTCCTCCTGACCGGGATGACCGTCGGCGAGGCCCTCGCCCTCCGCGACACCGACGTGGCGCAGGCGCTTGGAGGCCTTCCACCCAACAAGGTGCACTGTTCCGTCCTCGCCGAAGAGGTCATCCAGGCCGCCCTAGCCAGATACGTTCCGCCAGTGACCGCGGTACCCTGATCCGCATCCAGATGAAGATTGACCTCGCCTACGGGCGCACCGGCCTCACCGTCGACC
The DNA here is from genome assembly GCA_014191415.1 of Chloroflexota bacterium. GTDB lineage: Bacteria > Chloroflexota > UBA11872 > UBA12225 > UBA12225 > UBA12225. Next base: position 2,088 of record BJHB01000457.1, on the reverse strand, counting down.
TGCCCACCGACCGCACCACCATCGTCGAACCACGGTTCGTTCCCGGCCTGCCCGACGAAGCCGACGCCCTGCGCGAAGCTCTCCGGAACCCGATAAGCGCCCCACCACTCACCCAGTGGCTCCGTGGCGACGATACCGTCGGGATCTCGATCTGTGACATCACCAGACCGATGCCCTCGGCACGCGTCCTTCCGGTCCTGCTTGCCGAGATCGAACAGGTCGTGCCCCGCGACCGCATCACCATCTTCAATGGCACCGGCACCCACCGGGCCAACACCGAGGACGAGATGCGCCGGATGGTCGGTGACCATATCTTCGAGAACTACCGCATCGTGACTCACGACGCGCGTGACACCGCATCACTGATCGCTGTCGGGCATACAACCTCCGGCAACGAAGTCCTGTTGAATGCCGAGTTTGTCGCGTGCACGGCGAAGATCCTGACCGGGTTCATTGAACCGCACTTCTTCGCCGGCTTCTCGGGTGGGCCCAAGATGGTCATGCCCGCCCTCGCCGGTCTCCAGACCATCATGCGGAACCACGGCGCCCGCAACATCGGCGATCCGCGTGCCACCTGGGGCATCACCCACGGCAACCCCATCTGGGAAGAGATCCGCGACAGCGCCCTGCTGATGCCCCGCGCCTTCAACCTGAACGTGACCCTGAACAAGACGCACGCCATCACCGCGGTCTTCGCCGGAGACCTGATGGCCTCGCACAAGGCGGGATGCGCCTTCGTCCACGACACCGCAATGCAGGCAGTTCCCCGACCGTTCGACATCATCCTCACCACGAATAGCGGCTACCCCTTGGACCTCAATGTCTACCAGGCCATCAAGGGGATCTCCGCTGCCGCCCGGGTATGTCGTGACGGGGGGACGATCATCGCCGCCGCCGAGTGTTGGGATGGCATCCCAGACCACGGCCAGTACCGACAATTGCTTGAGGAAGGCGCGACACCCGACGCCATCCTCGCCCGCATCACCGAACCCGACTTCCAGATGCCCGACCAATGGCAGGCGCAGATCCAGGCCTTGATCCAGCGCCGGTGCGACGTCCACCTGCACTCATCACTTCCCGACGAGATTGTGCGCCGCACCCACCTGACCCCGTGCCCGGATATCGAGGCGACCGTGCGCGACCTGCTTGATCGTGCCGGTCCCGACGCCACCCTCTGCGTCCTCCCCCAAGGTCCCCAGACAATCCCGTACCTCTCGGGATAACTCTTACGCACTCGGGTCAAGCATTTCCCCCTCTCACCGGGGGAGGGGTTGGGGGCAGTCCCCTGCGCAAATCAGGCACGCCTCCACCACCCTGGGAGCGCCAACCCGTCCCTCAATACCCACCTTTTTCTCTAAAGCGGGAACTCCCGTCCACCCATCCACGTCAACACCACCCCGCCACGAAGCCCCCTGCCGGCGAGGGCGCCGGCGCTCCCAGCACACACCACGCGCATGGATGAAGCAGCTCCTGCATCGCATTCGTAGCGAAGGCAACGGGCGAAGCGGCTCCCCTCTCCCGTCGCAACGGGGCCTGGGGATGGAAGGTGGGGGTAATCACTCACCTCAGATCAGGCACGCCTCCACCACCTCGTGAGCGCGAACCCGACCCTCCATACCCACTTTCTTCTCTAAGCGAGAACTCCCGCTCACCCATCCACTACACAACCACCCCGGCGCCCCCAGCACACACCGCGCGTCGGGACGAAGCACCTCGTCTCTGACGTCGCAGCACGAAAGGGGGTGGCCCATCACCTCACCACGGACCACCGACGAATGTCCGTCAGCGCGATACCGGGACACGTGGGGGCACGACCTCACCGGGGTGCCACCCCTCGATTGATTGATCTCTCGTCTACCCACTCACCAATCCAACCACCCACAACCGGACACCTCGCGCGTACAATCTGTGGAGTGTCAAAAGCAGTCATCAGTGGGAACATCACCCTCAAGTCGTCTGGCGAAGTCGAAGCAATGCGCGCCGCCGGACGCCTGTGCGGTCAGGCCCTCGATGCCGTCAGCAAGGCAATCCGGCCGGGTATAAGCACCTTCGAATTGGATGCGATCGCCGAAGCGGTCATCCGCGACG
>BJHB01000456.1:0-2793 GCA_014191415.1 Chloroflexota bacterium | reverse complement strand
CGTCGCTTGTATGGGGCCATGAGGTCTCGGGCCTTTCAGGGGCGGAGCAGGATGACCGTTTCACAGAATGTCATCAGAATGATGATGCAAGATCGTGAACGAAAATCGTACGGCATCGGGAGGATGGGCGACCAAGCTCGACTGTCAGCACCGGAACTCGGACAGCGCGGTATTGGAAGGTCACTACCCTCATTACATGGAGACAAATGAAAGACATGGAGACAAATGAAAGACATGGAGACAAATGAAAGCAGTCCGGAGAGTTCGGTGTCCTTCCGAACGACAATCCTTGGGGCAATGAAGTCAGCGACAGGCATTGTTGTCCCGGATGAGGTGGTGGCCCGTCTGGGGTCTGGAAAGAAGCCGGCGGTACGGGTGACGATCAATCGGCACACGTATCGAAGCACGGTTGCGTTGATTTCCGGCCGGTTCATGGTGAGTGTGAGTGCCGCAGAGCGCGTGAACGCGGGTGTCGCTGCTGGAGACGAGGTGGAGGTGACCTTGGAACTAGACACCTCCCCGCGTCAAGTTGAGGTTCCGGACGACCTGTCAGCTGCACTATCGTCCGATCCATTGGCCATGGCGTTCTGGTCAACCCTCTCGTACTCGAACCAGCGGTGGTACGTGTTGTGGATTACCGGAACCAAGCAACAGGTAACCCGTGACGCGCGTGTTGCCAAGGCGATAGGGATGCTTCGCGACGGGCGGAAACAGGGGTAGCGGCGGATCCTGCCGGCTACCTGTCGCGCAGGGTGCCGTTCCTTGACAGGTGTTGGTAGACGGTTGTTTCGAACTCGACGAAGCCCGGATACGACGAGATGTCATGGAAGGGCAGGATCTGGGTGCCCCAGAAGCCCGCAATCCCGTTCTGACGGTCAATCCAATAGAAGAGGTTCCCGAGGCCCGCCCATGCCAGGGATCCGTCGGGCCGGCCGGTCGGAGCGGGTTCGTCGTTCACCTGGAAGGTGTACGCCCACGACTTGCGAATGCCCGGGAAGTATTCGCCACTGTTGGTGAGGGTCGGGTTGGCGCTGATCCACCCTCCGGATGCCAGGTCGCCGAGGCCGTTCCTCACCATGGATTGCACCGTCTCCGAATTCAAGATGCGACCTTTGGCACCCGATCCGTCATTGAGGATCATCCGCATGAAGGCAGCGTAGTCTTGGGCGGAGGCGTAGAGGCCCCCGCCGCCGTTCTCGATGTGCGGTGGAGTTCGCTGCATCATCGAGGGAATCGGGACGATTTCGCCCGAGGGCTGGCGCTGATGCATCGTGGCGGCACGGTCGGCCATGGCATCGGTCACATGGAATGCGGTGTCGTGCATGCCCAGAGGGTCGAGGATCCGTTCGCGGAAGACCTGCCCGAGGCGCTGACCACGCACGGCCTCGATTAGTAGCCCCACCCAGTCGATGTTGACGCCGTACTGCCACCGGGTTCCGGGATCGAAGGTGAGTGGTGTGTCAATCGACGCGCGGGTACCGCGGGGCGCGCCGAGGGAGTTGGCGTACGTGCGATAGCGGCGGATATCGGCATTGAAGAACTCGTACCCGAACCCGGCGGTATGAAGCATCAGGTGGCGCACGGTAATCGGCCTGGTTGGCGGGCGCAGGCGCGGGGTGCCGTCGGCATCGAACCCATCGAGGACCTGGGTGCGGCTGATCTCTGGGACATGGCGGTCGGCCCGGTCGTCCAGTGAGACGAGACCATCTTCGACGCATTGCATCAGGGCGACCCCGGTGATGGCCTTGGTGCAGGAGAAGAGGGAGAGGATGGTGTCGGGGGTCATCGCGTCACCGGACCCGACGGCACGCACGCCTGCGCTGCCCTCATGAATCGTGCCTTGCCGGTCGGTCAGGATGGTGACGACCCCGGGTACGCCTCCGGCGGCTTCGGTGGTGCGGCGGAGAACCCCGTCGAGGGCACTGGTGAGTGGTGACATGGTGAGAGAGGGTAGATCACGCCCCGATCGGGTACTACGCAGTGAACCCGGTGACTTGTCGGTGGTCACCGGGTTCATGCGCCTTGGTGGGCCCGGCCCTTTTGCCGGAAGGTTCGTTAGACCGTTCCCGCTACTCCTGGTGAGGTGCCGGAGTGTGATTGCAGTGACACTGGTGAGCTCGCATGCCAGAGGGGCGGGCGGGGGATTGGACCATGCCCCACTGGGCGGGTCATCTCAGGACCATCAGGCTGATGGAATGAAGATGGTGTTGATCACTAGCCCCGCTTGCGCCGGGTCTGGCACTCGTCTTGGCTTGGCGACCGGGCCATGTTCCTCGCGATACCGGATGCTGCTGCCGTCGCTAGAGGTGGGTGGGTTTACGACGTGCACGGCGCATGCATTCGAATCGGGGAAGCCGGTCATGCCCACCCACGGAACCGGACGTCCGTGGGTGCTACGATGTCCACCTGCATGACCTTATAGAAGATGATCAGGTGGGTGCGGTCGTACAGCCTCACTTCTGTTCTCCTCTCGGTCTGGATCCGGATCACCCGGTTGGGTGTCCTGTTACTACCGTACTCCTGTCCCATGACGCGGTCAATGGGTCGGCCAAATGATCAGGGAAAATCCCTGACCGGACTGCATCGGGAATGCGACTTCCTCTGGTGATGGCGCGGGCGTACCCTTCCCGTACTACTCCGCTCCCGATCGATTTCTAGTCCGCTTGCGTGGGAGTTCCAGATGACGGCAACGGCAGTGCGCCGCGACAGCACCAGTGTGATGCCGGCCGGTCGCGAACGGCAGTTGCTCACTTTCGCCCTGCTGATCGCAACGGCGACGGTCGCCTTCGAGAC
>BJHB01000455.1:0-2797 GCA_014191415.1 Chloroflexota bacterium | reverse complement strand
CAAGTAGGCAGCAATCGCGTCGAGGTAGCTTTCCTTGAGCGCGTAGGGAGGCATCGACGAACCCGGCTTAAGACTGCCAGGGTTCGCAACCCACTTCTTCACGTTCGCAGCGTTGAAGTCGGCCACGCCACCAATCTTCCGGTTGGCAATCCCGTCCAGGGCCGGCCCGACGGCACCCTTTGCAGCCGTACCACTGACAGCATGGCAAGACGCACAAGCACCTTGCGTGACAATCAACTTGCCGGCAGCGACCGGGTCCGTGATCGGCGCCTCAGTCGGCGACATCACGCCCTTATCCTTGGCGAGCGCCTCAACCGCGTCCCATCGGCCCTCAGTAATCATGATCGTAAGTTCATTGATCATCTGGTAGTTGAGCGGACCACCGTTCTCAACACCCCACGCCGGCATCGCACCAGCATTTCGGCCATTGACAAGCGTCTGGGTAATCATCCGGACATTTGCCTTGTGTTCGTCCGGATCGGTTGCCTGCAGCAAGCTCGTGGCCAATGGCTTCCCGACGAGACCAATGTTTTCCAAATAGCCCTTGCCGGAGACCCCGTGGCAAGACACACAGTACTGAACATACGTGTGCGCCGCGGCCTCAACCGCGAACTCCTTCTGCCGTTCCTTTGCCTCCGCCTGGCGGAACGGTTCGTTCGCACCGTAGGCAATAAGGAGAAGGAACGCCTCGGTCAGGACGACCATGCCAAACACGATCTTGCGGCTCATGCCCGATGTGCTGAGAACCGGATCGAGAGTCGCTTCCTGCGCATCATCAGCCAATGCGACACGCCTCGACCGCCAGGCCTCGAACAGGACGAGGACAGGCAAGATCAATGCGATGAGTACAACCACCGTCGTTAGAAAACCTGCGCCACCGCCGCTCTCCACGTTTCGCTCCTTACTCCGTGTCGCCCAAACGCGTGGCTATGCCGGGACCGCTTGGGTAGATACCCACTCGTCACGCTTCATGATGAGCCCGGTATTCACTTGGACCGAGCCACCCTTGATCTGGATTTTCATGTAATCAAGCGGACGGGGCGCCGGTCCGAACACGATCTGTCCCTGCATTGAGTATGTCGACCCGTGGCACGGACACCGGAACCATCCCGTCTTGTCCTGATAAACGTAATCCTTCTGCCACGGCACGACACACCCAAGGTGGGGGCATTTCTGATAGAGGGCAATGAATCCCTCCTCCAGACGGACAAGATAGAACTTACCCTCGACGAAGTACTTGATGTCACCGACCTTGTAATCAGCGACCTTGCCGGCACTCACGACCGAACCAAATGCTCCGGTCTTCCGGGGCCAGAAGTACACGACAAACGCAACAGCCGCCTGCAGGCCCATGAGGGCCATTAACATCCACCCAGAAGCGGCCAGCACACCGCGGCGCGTCTCGGTTCCGGCTACTCCGTTCACTGTTCCGGCGACTGCCATTTCTGGCCCCCTCATCTCAGCACACCCGTTTCCACGCGCGGGGTGTGCCGGAACTCATCAATTCCTGTTCGCACGCAGCTTCGAGCTGCCCGGGCAGCGCTCCCCAAACCTAGGCAATCCGCGCGGGCATGTTCCATGGCAAGTAAAGAACCATCGCAGGGCCTCGGAATGCCGATCCCACAAGTGCGAGGAGGATCCACGCAATGACGAACGCCGTGAAATAGGCGATCATGACATCTCTCACCGTGGGTTTCAGATGGGCAATTGCGACGTACAGGCCAACGGCTACCGCCCACATGATGGCCGTGGGCACCATGGTCTGGGTCACGATCTCTGAAAGCCAGCTGATTTTCAGGACCGGGATCGCGTTCTCGATCACTGCCCGGACGCCAACGAACTCGTCAACAAGGATCAGTGCCCACGCCCAGAAGAATGTGTAGACCGTGGAAATCCAGAAGACCTTCTTTCCCTGGGCCCCGCTGAACCACACACCGGTGTCGTCCGAGTTGATGTCCAGGTAAGGAATGGCCATCAGCAAGACGATGATGATTGTCGGAATGACGACGCCGGCGAGGCCAGGGTGCATGTGAAGCAGGAGTTCCTGGAGGTTCAGGAAGTACCACGGCGCCTTCGACGGGTTCGGGGTGTGGTTCGGGTTCGAATGTTCCTCAAGGGGCGCATTGACAAACCATGCCATCACTGTCAGGCCGATGATCAGGAGGATTGCGGACAGGAACTCGGGCATCAGCAAGTGAGGCCACGTCGTGAGCTGCGCTTGAGCCCGCCTCGCAGCCGACCGCATCGCACGCGCCGACGAAGCACCCCCACCTGATGCCGCCGCGGGTGGCGCTGGTGCAGCTGCCGCTGCTACCGGGGCTGCTGCCGGCTTCGCTGGGGCGGCCCTAAGAGCTGCCGGAGCCTCGGCTACCGCCTTGACGGGAACCGGCGCCGCCGCCGCGGGTGCCTCAGTTGCCGGAGCCGCTGCCCGCCCGGCACGCTCCATGATGTTGGCAGGCGTCTGGTCGAGTGCACAGACACTGCCGTGCGTCGTCCAGCAATCCTTATGATGGGGCGTGTAGCACTTCGGGCACAGCACAGCATTCTCGCCAGCGCTGATTGGCTTCTTGCAGTGCGGACACTCCTTACCCGCCCACTTCGATTCTGCCGTCGTTGGCCGAACCGAAATCAGCGCCGGCTTCAACCCCGCCTCAATCCCGCTCATTGCCGTGTTCCTTCACTCACAACCTGTACCACCGACATGCGCCTCGTAACGACACCTACATTGGCTGCGAGATGCCACCGTCCTGGCGAACGCGCCAGAAGTGCACCGCAAGGAATAGCGACAGGATCAACG
>BJHB01000454.1:0-2797 GCA_014191415.1 Chloroflexota bacterium | reverse complement strand
CGCGGTTCGTGTCACCGGTATCTGCACTTCTCCCGTTGTCCACCGAAACACCAGGACCTACACCACCTTTGTGGTGAATGGTCGGGTGGTACGAAGCCAGGCGCTCACCCACGCGGTTGAAGAGGCTTACCACGCATTGCTGCCAACGGGTCGGCACCCGCTCGCTTCGGTGCGGATTGACATCCCTCCGGCGGAAGTCGATGTAAACATCCATCCAACGAAACTCGAGATACGTCTGCAACGGGAACGTCTCATCTATGCCCGTGTCCGCGATGCTGTCCGCCAGACAGTAAGCACATTCACACCGTCCCCGGTCATCCAACCCACGGCACCTTCATGGCCACCGTATTCATCCACCCACTCCCCGACGCCCCCCACCACCGGCACGTGGGGGCTCCGCCCGACGCCCCTCCTCGACGATTCCCAAACTGATCAGGGAAATGAACCGATCGGACTTCGCAATGGATTTCCGCTCGGTGGCGAAGTGTCGCCCAGAGAGAAAGCAGGAAGTGCGTGGAGCGAGGTTCTCGCAGCGTCACAGGATGATGGTGTCTTGCCCTTCGATCCCGGAACCAGTGCTGGCGCCACGTCGGCACCAAAGCCACCGCCTCCGGCTGCACGACCAGCCTCAGACCCAGCAACGTGGCGACCACTCGGGCAGGTTGGTCTGACCTATATCGTCGTCGAATCTCCCGATGGGATGTACCTCATTGACCAGCACAGTGCCCATGAGCGCATCGTCTATGAGCAACTGAAGCGAGCCCCTACTTCCGCAGAAGTACTTGTCCAACCACTCCTGAACCCTGACCCGATCGAATTGACCCCAAGCCAGTCAACCTGGCTGCGAACAAACGGCGAATTCCTGAAATCGTTCGGGTACGAGCTTGAACCGTTCGGAACAGGAACCGGGACCGAGACGTGGCTCTTGCGAGCCGTTCCTCGGTCGGTCGCGACCCGCGGACGTGCAAGGGCCCTTGCGGACCTTCTTGATGCCCTCATTGACCGTGAATACGGAGACGGACCAATCGAAGACCAGACCCGATGGGCGGTCGCTTGCCATAGCGCCGTGCGGGCGGGCGACTCCCTGACCATGACGGAGATGGCTTCCCTGATGGAACAACTATCGCGCTGTGACTTGCGTCAGACCTGCCCACATGGACGACCAACGATGATCCATCTGAGCCATACGCAACTGGCACGCGAGTTCGGGCGATAACTGTCATGCCCTCGCACCAAGGTGCGTTCGCCGTGCCAACCCTTCACCCCAAACCGCCGGTCGGGTTCTGAATGGTTCAGGGAAGGTTTCGGGCGATGCGCTTGAGCCTCGAAAGCTCATTGAGTGCTTCAAGTGGCGTCAGCGAATCGACGTCTAGCTGATCCAGCGCACTGCGAACGACATCCGCCTCCGGCGAAAACATCGTCAATTGCATCGGGCCTGCCTGGACCACATCTCCCGTGACCGTTCGAGACCGACGTCGCCCGGATGACGCAGCCCCCGGCGCACCCCCGATTGCCGATAAGTCATTCACCGGCGTCCCGGACGGACGGACGGCTCGCGACTCAAGGTGTGCGAGCAGCTCAGCGGCACGCTCGGTGACCCGTTTCGGCATTCCCGCAAGTCGTGCAACGTGGATGCCGTAACTTCTCCCAGCGGCGCCACTGACCACTCGATGCAGGAAGACCACCCGGTCGCCTTCCTCCAAGACGTCCATTCGGGCATTCGCGACGCCATCAAGCATCTGATCCAGATCAGCGAGCTCGTGGTAATGCGTCGCAAAGAGCGTACGGGGACGTCCGCCACTTCCGACGGCCCCGTGCAAGTACTCTGCGACCGCCTGCGCGATTGCCAATCCGTCATGCGTGCTCGTACCCCTGCCGAGTTCATCAAGGATCACCAAGCTGCGTGGGGTTGCATGGCGCAGGATTTGTGCTGCCTCGACCATCTCGACCATGAAGGTGCTGCGACCTGCAACCAGATCATCATGCGCCCCGACCCGAGTGAAAATGCGATCCACAAGGCCAATGCGCGCAACTGTTGCAGGTACGAACGATCCCGCTTGCGCCATCAGGACGATCAACGCTACCGAACGGAGATACGTACTCTTGCCGGCCATGTTCGGACCGGTCAGGATGGTCATCCACCCGCCTGAGGCGTCAAGCACGCAGTCATTGGGCACGTACCCAGTTGATGCGCCACCAGTTACTGCAACTTCGACGACCGGGTGTCGCGCCCCCTGCAATTCCAAGCCGCCCGTTCCGTCGATCTCAGGTCGCACGTACCCCCGCTTGACAGCGACCGTCCCGAATGTGGAGAGCGCGTCGATCGTAGCCAGGGCATTTGCCGTGGCACGAAGCCGACTTGATTCCGCCGCGACCTTGTCCTGTATTTCGTCAAAGAGGCGTTGCTGTAAGGCGTCGATTGCCTCAGAGGCAGTCAACACCTTCGACTCATGTTCCTTGAGTTCCGGCGTTATGAACCGTTCGCCGTCGGCCAGGGTCTGCTTGCGCGTGTAGCCGTCCGGCACCGGCCCCCGATAGCTGTTCGGTACATGAAGGTAGTACCCAAAAACCCGGTTGAACCCGACCCGCAGGGTGCGGATCCCAGTCCGATCACGTTCAATTCCCTCCAGGCGCGCGATCCAGTTTCGCGACGACTGACTGTTTGCGATCAGTGCGTCCAGTTCGACGCTGTGCCCGGGCCGGATGATCCGTTCAGCACCAACGGTCTGCAGGGATCGCGCGGTCTTTCCTTCGGCAGCGTCTTCCGAACTGGCCCCCTGACTACTGGGTGATCCAG
>BJHB01000453.1:0-2800 GCA_014191415.1 Chloroflexota bacterium | reverse complement strand
GCCCGTGCGGCGGCCTCGGTGGTGACGGGGAACTCGGAGATGGTGCACCCGATGGAGACCATCTGGTCGACCTTCTCCGGAGTGTCATCGTCGTGGGAAGACAGGACGTAGGTCTCCCGGGAAAGTTCTTCCGCTGCGCGGCCCCAAACCCTGGGCAGGGTAGTGGTATCGGCGGCGCGCTCGTGCATCAGTTGGGCAAGGCGATCATCGTCATTGCCCATGTTGTATCCGGATTGACGGTACTCACCCCAGAGACGCTTGAGGCCGTCGAGGTTCCGGTACTGTCCCTGGCCTGGCGTGTGATCGTTCAGGGACATCGCTTGGTACTGAAAGCGGCGCATGGATGCAAAGAGGTTGTCCATGCCGTCCGGGCTCCACACGTCACATCGGTGCAGGACCTGGTGGTCGATGCCTCCGGTGGTGCTGGCCTCGCGGATGGCGTCGGTGATGGCGACGGCCTCATCGACTGACCGGGTATTGCGCACCATGTTGCCGAAGGTGACGGCGTGGAAGGACGTGGTGACGCCTGCCGCAACCGCCCGCCGTGCGTAGTTCGCAATCGCGAAGGGGCGTGAGAACCCGACTCGCGGACGGGGGTTGACCTCGCGTTCGACCCCATCATTGTGGGTGTCGACCAGTCCGGGGATGAGCATGGTGCCGTTGGCGTTGATCACGACCGCACCGTGGGTTGACACCTGGGAGGTCTCGCCGATGTCAGCGATGATGCCACCGGCGACGGCGACCGCACCATCCTCGATGATGGAGTCCTCGAGGACCACCCGTGCGTGACGGAAGACGATCGGGATACCTGGGTGGGATTGCATTTCCATCAGCGATCAAACCTTCCATTGGGCAACCGGTTCGTACCGGTCGCCTCGGAGTTCCAGGTACGCGACAGTGTCGACGGTCCAGGTGTCATTGAAATCGAGCGTGGTCGCGGCGTACCGAAGTGCAGTCAGGTCACGTCCGTGTGCACGCCGGACACAGGTGATGTGCCACGGCCAGGGGGTAAGCGTCCCCATGGATACGTGGGTTCCATCAAAGAGGCGGGTGCGGGCGCGGTCCAGGGCTTCCGTCGCCGTGAGTGCCACATAGAAGGTGTGCTCAGTGTTCGCGAACTCGTGCACGGATCCGCAATGGACCGAGACGGGAAGGTCGAAGGCGTGGCGCACCTGTGCTTCCAGAGTGCCGATCTCGTCGCCGTCGACCGTAGGCGGCCAGTAGGCGAGGGTGGAATGTGGCGGGATGCGCCGTGCCTGGCCGGGATCGTGCTCGGCACGCCACGCTTGGACACGTTCGCCGATGACTCCGGTGACGACGGCGACGAGGACGCGCCGTCCCTGTGCTGAGGAACTGGGCTCAGTCACGGTACATCTCCAGGAATCGGTCCAGGTCGTTGAAGTCGGCAATCCGGGACTCCAGGAGATCCCGGGGCCAGTCCCACCAGGCGATGGCCTGCAGGCGTTCGGCAATGGGGCGTGGGAACCGCTCACGGAGAGGGCGCGCGGGGACGCCGACGGCAATCATGTAGGGGTCGACATCCTTGGTCACCACGGCACTTGAACCAATGACGGCACCGTTGCCGATGCTGACGCCGGGCATGACGACGGCGCCGTGCCCGATCCAGACGTCGTGCCCGATCGTGACCGCGTGGTCACGGCGCCACTGGAAGAAGTCCTCGTCGTCGGTCGGTGCGAACCCGTACTGGGTGCGCCGGTACGTGGCGTGGTGCTGCATGACACGCCAGGTCGGATGGTTGCCCGGGTTCAGACGGACGTGTGATGCGAGCGAGCACCATTTGCCGACGGTCGCATAGATGATCTGGGCATCTCCGGCGACGTAGGAGTAGTCGCCGAACGTGGTCTCATCTATCGAGGTGTTTGGACCGATCCACGTCCACTCCCCGATCACGCTGTTCCGGACCCGCGCCGTCGGGTCAATCAGCGGCGCGGTCCCCAAGCGCTTCGGATTTTCGTCCTTTTGGCCGGTGCCGGCCTCCCGGTCGCCGTTGACCGGGAGGGCCGATACCTCGGATGGAGCGGAGCGGGATGTCAGCTCTGGCGTCCGTGATCCCGCGCCGTTCGGAAGTGGGTTTGCCCCCATTACTTCATCGCCTTGAGGTCAAGTTCCAGTTCCTTGGCAATCTCGCGGAGCGGGTTGTAGAAGGCATCAAGGTTCTTGAGGCCGAGCTTCTGGGTCGGGTCCGTGAACCAGCGCTTGGTCTTCTTCACGAACTCGGCATCGTCCTTGGCGGAAAGGAGGGCTTCCTTGATCGCGCTCTTGAGCGTGGCGGGCAGGTCGGCCCGGACGTTGAACGGGGTGTTCGGGATCGGGTCCGAGAAGCGGATGATTACGATCTGTCCGTCCTTGGCGGATTCGTAGAGGGCCTGGATCTCGGCTTCGGTGCGGACCTTCCCGACGATGTTGTCGGCGAATCCGGCGAACTCGATCTGCTTCTCGTCACGGGCGAGGTAGAGGTTCTCCTCCGTCGAGGCGGCGGCGTCAACCTTGTCGTTCCAGAGGGCGAGGATGGACGACGGGTGCGTTCCGGCGAAGATGGGCTTCATGTCCTTCTCAGGATCGAGGCCCTGCTTCTTGAGGTAGGTCTTCGGGACGAGGTGGCCCGAGGTGGAGGCCGGATCCACGAAAGAGAAGCTCTTGCCCTTCAGGTCCTGGACGGTCTTGATCCCCTTGCCCTTCTTGGTAGAGATGCAGGAGAAGTAGTAGTCGGTGATCTTCGGGTCGAAGACCTCGCCACGGGTGGTGATCTCGACCGCGAGGGCCTCGGCGTTGGCCTCCT
>BJHB01000452.1:0-2801 GCA_014191415.1 Chloroflexota bacterium | reverse complement strand
ATCGTAGCCAGTGCCATCATCGACCGGATGGAACACACTCCACCCGAGACCCATGTCCAGGAACTTCGGTCTTTCGCAAAATCCCTGCGCAATGCCGCGGACGGGGTGTCCTGAACCTCCCGAAATAGGCAGATCCCCACCTTGTTGGAAAGGGATGGCTCCAAATCCACTTGAGGGACTAGTGGGCATGATGCGGATTGGTTGTAACCCGGTATCCGCTCAGGTGTCGATGCCGTTGGCATGCCGCACCCGGGAGAGGGCACACACCTCCGGGTGCATCGCCCCCACGCACGGGCGCCCGTACAGGGACGTGCATGCCTCGACCGGGTTCACCGGCACGTCCACACCGGCATCAATCATCAGTCCGACGATCGCAAGGATTGGGAATCCGACGACCGAACTGATGCATCCAGAGATCGACGAGATCAGTGCGCCGCCACCACCGCGCGCGTCATAACTGCCAGCGCAGTCAAGTGCCTCGCCGGTCGCGACATATGCAGCAATGTCTTCATCGGAATACTTCCGCATCACAAGCGGTGTGGTGACCTCGCCGCTCACGATCCCACTCCCGGTGACTATCGCCACACCCGTCCGAACGGCGTGCGCCTGCCCGCGCAACCGCTGCAACATCCGGACCGCAACGTCCGATGTAATCGGCTTACCCAATGGTTCGGCACCAAGCGCGACAATGGTGTCGGCCGCAAGAACCACGTCTGGCAAACCGTTGTCACCAATTGAGACGATATGTTGTGCCTTGGCTCTGGCAATCGGAACCGGGTCAACCGGGTCTGGTCCCTGGTCGAGGCGATCTTCAACGTCAGAAACCCGGACTTGGAACGCAACCCCTAGTGCCCGCAGTGCATCCTGTCGCCGAGGCGACCGCGACGCTAGACAGATCTCAGCGCGAAGATTGTCAACCGCGGTCACTGAGGCACCGTGGGTGGGCGTCCCATCCGATCAATCGACGCTGCCGGCAACGCCACCCGGCCCAGGCGCGTCCACGCCATACGTTTCCACAGTCATGGCAACAACCGTTGGAGACCCAGTGGCATGGCCATCATGTTGGTGGTCCTCACCGGCGTGCTCATGCCCGACGCCCTGCAAGGCACCACAGTATGCACAGAGCTCCCAACGTGGATTGACGAGACGGTCGCATGCCCCACACCGATTCTTGAGGATCACGTGGCAGCTTGGACACACCACGTAGTCGGAATGGATCCGTTGCCGACAACTCGGACAGTGCAACCGGTCCTCGAGTTCCTGAAGCAGGCTTTCCTCTTCGAGTGACCGTTCATACGCCTCGGCGAGTGTCTCGCGTGGCCGAAGGATGAAGTAGAGCAGCAGCCCGAAGACGTTGAAGACCAGCACCAACGCCGTAGCAAAGATATGGACATAGAGGTCCGCGGACCGGGCGCGAATGTCGTAATAGGTCCAGACAATCATGCTGAACCAGAGAGCGACGAGGTACGCGCCCCCGAATGCAACGATAAACTGAACCAAGGTGCCGAGAGGCGGCATCAGATTACTCCCAAGCCCAGTTCCGTCGCGCGTCCACCCATGGAGTGCCTTGCCGGACGCGCCGGAACCCTCTCAACCCGACGATCCGCCACCGAGGTCACGCCCCCCGTTCGACCGAAACGATCAGGTAACGGGTCGTGCCACCAGGGGTCACCACATCGGTCTCTTCGCCGGCGGTCTTGCCGATGAGTGCCTTGCCGACAGGTGAGCGATGGGAGATCTTTCCTAGGCGCGGGTCGGTCTCTTCCGGACCAACCACCTGATACTCCACTTCGTCATCCGTGGCAATCTCGCGCAACTTGACCCGGCTTCCGACACCAATCGTTGCCCCGTCGTTATCCTGGTCCTCAATCAACGCGACGTGCCTGAGTTTGCTCTCGAGCTCACGAATCCTCGCCTCAAGCAACCCCTGACGCATCTTGGCGTCTTCGTAACCGGCATTCTCGGAAAGATCCCCATCCTTGATAGCCTCTTCAAGGAGCGCACTGATGCGCTGTCTCTCATCGACTTGAAGCCGTTCAAGCTCCTTCTTCATCTCTTCGTGACGGGCACGACTCACGTACTCCACATCTTCGATGCGTGAAGTTCCGGAGGTCGTTGCCACGTGAGTTGGTGCACCAGTCACTGCCGCAGCTGCGGCGGCTGCCGCCGCACTCTTCTTGACCGCAGCGACCCCAGTCCTAGGCAACCGAACATTCTTCATCGGGTCGCTCGGAATGAGACGCTGTTCCAAGACGTAAGCGAAAAACGTCTTCAGTGGGGCAAGGTACGCACGGGGGGACACCGAAGTCCTGACCTGTTGGGCAAGGAACTCCTCGATCTTGTACGCCTGAACTGCTTCCACGGTGACGCTAACGCCAAGCCAGGTCACAAACTTGCGTAGACGCGCATGATCATCAGGAGAGATCCGGGCCCGGTAATCATCCAGAGCCTGGCCAAGCCGGGTCGGTGCGGTTGGTACGGATGCCGTCATGCGTACATTGTACCGGCCACCCTCGGGAGGTCGGAGCTCGTTGATCACCGGCCGATTTACAGTAGTCGCCGTACAACGAAATGGGCCGGTCCCAAGGTCACCCTTGATCCGGCCCAAACGCACTGCTACCCGACGGCGAGGAACTATTTCGACGCGAACCGACCTGCGTCAGCGATTTCGCTAGACGACGACCAGTAGCCCATACCGACCTTTTCCATCCAAGGCATGGCCAGTGCAAAACCCACCACAATGAAGAGTAGGAAAGCTACCCCACCGATGATCTGTGGCCAGTTAGGCGGGTTCTTCGGTG
>BJHB01000451.1:0-2823 GCA_014191415.1 Chloroflexota bacterium | reverse complement strand
CGCCGCGAGTCGCGCGCGACTTATGCGCGTGTGTGTCGGGATGCCCCGGGGCGTTGGCTACCTTGAACGGATTTCCGATCTTCAACGGCAATTCGAAACGGCTGTGCCCCGACTGGCTGCATCTGGGATTTCGCTCGGCGTGCAGAACCACAGTCAGCGCGACATCTCGCACGCCCTGGGACTTCGCGAACTGGTCCGGCCATTTGATCCTGATCAGATATGTGCGGTCTGGGATCCGGCGCACACGGCCCTGAACGGCGAGATCCCCGAACACGCGGTTGACATCATCTGGCCCCACCTTCGCCTCCTTAACCTCAAGAACGCATTCTGGAAGCAGGTCAATGGGCCCGAGGCATCGGTCGCGAGGTTTGCACCATATTGGACCGCTGGCCGATGCGGACTGGCGCCATGGCCCGACGTCGTGCAACTGGTCAGGCAACGGGGATATGACGCGCCCGTGTGCCTCCCGGCCGAGTACACCGATGAAACTGACCTGATCCGGCTTGTGGGCGAGGACTTGGCATTCGCACGGTCTCTGTTTGCCTCGTGACCCGGACCGCAAGGGGCTGTCTCATGACCACGCGTATCCACACTCAGGATCTCTGGAAGGGTGGGGCCGGCGGGTACCACACCTACCGGATTCCCGCGCTTGCCAGCACGACGGCCGGCACCATCCTGGCGTTCTGCGAGGGTCGCCGGCATGGGTCTGGGGATGCTGGTGAGATCGAACTTCTACTGCGCCGCAGTGGTGACGGCGGGATGTCATGGTCGCCGTCGCAGGTCGTGGATGCGCGGAACGGGATGACCTGCGGCAATCCCGCCCCGGTCGTGGACCGGTCGACAGGGACCGTGTGGCTTCTCACAACCCGCAACCGGGCCGACGCCAATGAAGACGACATCCGAAAGGGGCTTCATTCACGGACGGTCTGGGTCACATCCAGCGATGACGACGGCATTACGTGGGCCGATCCGGTGGAGGTCACTTCCGATGTGAAGCGACCCGAGTGGACGTGGTACGCGACCGGTCCCTGCCACGGAATACAGTTGAGATCTGGGCGGCTCCTCATCCCGTGCGATCACCGCAGCCGCAATCCACGCGACGGTTCCGAGGCAAGGCACTCACATGTCATCGTCTCCGATGATCACGGTGCGACGTGGCGGATTGGTGGAATCATCGACGTCGAAGGCACCAACGAGAGTGTTGCTGTTGAAACTGCCGACGGCGGGGTGTACCTAAATTGCCGGGATGAGGCGCGTCGTGGTCGGCGGATCGTTGCAAGCAGTTTTGACGGAGGTCTAACATTCAGTCTGGCTGCTGCAGACGACGCCTTGCCGGAACCGACGTGTCAGGCCTCGGCGGTCTCGTTACGCGGGACAGACGTCAACAGGCAAGTCGATGGCGACGCGCTTGGAGATGTCGTGTTGTTCGCCAATCCGGCGAGCAGGACACGTGACAACTTGACCATCCGCTTGAGTGTGGATGGTGCGCGGAGTTGGGTTGCATCCCGCGTCATCGAACCCGGGCCGGCGGCGTACTGCGACCTTGCGGTGACCGGCGGCGGTTCGATCCTGTGCATGTACGAGACCGGGTCACTACGTCCCTACGAACGGCTGGTACTGGCCCGGTTTGATCTTGGTTGGGTGACTTCGCGCGACCACGAATGATCGGTAGTCGGCAACCCGGGCAGCGCACAGTGGCTCGCCCGGGTTGGTTGACCAGTTAGACAAGCCCGCCCTACCAGTTGGTGATCGACCCGTCACGACGACGCAGGTAGTGAGTGCGTTCGTGGTTAAGGTCGGGAATGAATTCCGAATGTGCGCCGGCATTCTCGTCGAACTCGACACCGAGGCCAGGACGGTCGGAGACTATCAGGCGTGGGCCAACGCGCTCGTGCTGGATCGGGAAGAGCCGTTCGTCGTAGAAGCCAGTCTTCTCGGATGGCGACTCCCGGATTTCGAGTGAGGCGAAGTTTGTCACTGCAGCGGCAAGATGCGCGGTTGCGGCGAGGCAGATCGGCCCAAGCGGGTTGTGGGGCATGAGGTCGATGTAGTGCGCCTCGGCCCACCCGGCAACCTTCATTGACTCTGTAAGGCCACCGACATTGCAGACATCAAGCCGCACGAAGTTGGTGATCCCGCGTTCGATGTAGGGCAGGAACTGCCACTTTGAGGCGAACTCCTCGCCGATGGCGAACGGGACATGGGTCATCTTGCGCAGTGCCTCGTATGCCTCAGGGGTCTCGTCCCGGATCGGTTCCTCAAGGAAGTCCAACGTGTCGCGCCCGAGTTTCTGGCAGAAGGACGCCGCTTCAGCGACCGACAGTCGGTGGTGGTAGTCGATGCCGAGGACCGCCTGCGAACCCAATGCCTCACGGAGCTTGTTGAGCCAGTGGGCGGTTGGCCCGATGCTCTCCCACGGTTCAAAGACCCCTTCACCGGCCTCATTCACCTCGTGGGGTGCATGCATGCCGGTGCGAATGATGTTCCACCCCTGAGACATGAGCATCTGGGCCTGTTCGATCAGGCGTGGCCCCATCGGCGCCTGGGTCGTGGCGAACATGTGGCACCAATCGCGATGCTTGCCGCCGAGCAACTGGTAGACCGGCACCCCAAGCGCCTTGCCCTTGATGTCATGGAGGGCGATATCGATTGCGGAGATGGCTGCGGTGAGAACGCGTCCGCCTTCGAAATACTGGCTCCGGTAGAGGTCCTGCCAGATGGCACCGATGTTGAATGGGTTCTTCCCGATGATCAGTTCTCGGTAATGCCGTAGTGCGCCCATGACTGCGTTCTCGGAACGAGAGGCCAGACTCCCCCCAACCG
>BJHB01000450.1:0-2837 GCA_014191415.1 Chloroflexota bacterium | reverse complement strand
AACCGGTCAATGGGCAATTCCTGGTGTCGGTCCGTCGGGTCGCATTTATGAACCTGGCACCGGTGACGTTCGGCTTCGTGATCGTTTCCTACGGGATATCGCGCCTCGGAGTTCAACCGGGACTGGTTGACATCCTGAGATATCTGGTTCTCTGCGGATGCGGTGTTGCACTGTGCTATGCGATGTGGTTCTCAAGCGTCCTGTTGGTCTTCTGGACGGGTCGGATGCAAAACATTGCGGCGGTCTTCGAACCTGTCGTGTCGATGGCGCGAGTTCCTACGGACGTTCTGCGAGGACCGATTCGCCTGGCCTTCACGTTCGTGATCCCACTGGCCTTCGCAGGTACGGTTCCAGCCCGGGCACTTCTGGGCGTGGGTGAGACGTGGCACCTGCCATTTGCCATCGTGGCGGCGATTGGCGCCGTTTTCGCGTCAAACAGACTGTGGAACCGTGCGCTGCGTGAGTATTCGAGTGCGAGTTCTTGATATGCTGGAGTTCATGGCCCATTGGTTTGGCCATCTCCTGTCGCTGGACATTGTGGTACCGTCAAGCTCAATCCGATGAGTGATACGACCGCGGCGATTTCGCTGCGACCAACGACTGCGACCTCGAAGTGGGCGGGAGCGACCTGCCCCAAGTGCAGCAAGGGAATTTCTGCGGGCGATCAGGCAGTGCTGTGCCCGAAGTGCTACATCCCTCACCATGCTCAGTGCTGGCGTGATGGCGGAAACACGTGCGCGAACGACCAGACACCGGCGCGGATCCTTGAGCCTCGCGGACGGGCCGGTGCACCGGCTGGTGAGGGTGCTGCCGCTGCTCCGGCGGTGGCCACCCCTCTGCCAGCTGCCGCAGCTGTAGCGGTTCCAAGCACGGTTTCGTCGGTTCCAGTCCCGTTTGCAGATGAACCCTTGGCAAACCCGTGGCTTTCAGCTCGAGCTATTCAGGGCCCTCCCGAGAGTGAACTGTTCAGGCGAAACATAATGACCATCGTTTTCCTGTTGGTGTTCTGGGCGATGGCGGTATTCATTGCAACGGCGTTTGGGGTCTTCCACTGATTTGGGTTGGACCTAGAGAGGGCCGCGGTGGATCACGGTTTCGTCCCCGGTGGTTACCCGATCGACTGATACGGCCGGGGAGAAGTCTCGTTCAGCCCTGAACGGGTTTGTTTGGTTGTCAACGACCCCGAGGAGGGTGTCCACGGCAATACGGCTTCCTGCCGGGCTCGCCATGATGCCGTGACCTGAGTAGCCTCCATTCACCCCAAGATTGGGGATGGCCGTTGGTCCCAACAATGGCATGTGGTCTGGTGAATAGCTGTACTGGCCTGCCGTGACGTACCAATGTTGGGTGCGCCGTAACCAAACGTCGATCCAGAATGGGGCGTGCTTGGCGACGGCGACGTCGCTGCCAGGATCCAGCAACAGGTCATAGAACCCGCGAGATGCCGGAGGGTCGAGGATCGGTGGCCCTGTGGGCGCGGTGGGATCTGGGCGCAACACGTATGCACCCCCTGCTTCCGGGCGCCAATGCGACCCAGTGTCCTCATCGATGGTCATGGGTGCATCTGATGGGACTTCCAGAGCCTCGGGAAGGACGAGCCGTTGCCGGATGCGGGGGGAAATGGGCAGGTCGATTCCCGCGAGGCCAAGGATCTGGCCCGTGAATGGACCGGCGGCGACGATCGCGTACCCGCACGCGATGTTGCCTTGGTCAGTGACAACCGTGGTTATCCGCCCTTGGTGCACGTCGAACCCGGTCACGGTGGTGTTGAACGAGAAGACTGCACCGCGGCGCGATGCGCCTTCGGCTAGGGCGACCGTGGCACGGACAGGGTCAAGCCAACCGTCGCTTCCGCGGTATCTAACCCCGGCGACATCCTCGGCAAGGTACGGAAAACGGCGACGGGCGTCGTCCCCGTTCATCCATTCCACGCCCTCGACACCCATGGACATTTGCTTCGCGACTTGCGCCTGCTGTGACGCAACGCGGTCGAGGCGTCGGGTAACCCATAGGTACCCGTTGACCGTTCGGCGCAGATCCACGGTCGCATCTCCAACATCATCTGCGAACGCATCCCAGAACGCCAGAGATTCCTTGAGCAACGCAATCTCTTCAGGAGTGTCGAACTGCATGCGGTAGCCACCGGCTGACGCCTGGGTGGTCAGTCCACCAAGCCGCTTGCCTCGTTCCACCACGACGACTCGAAGGCCTCGTCGCGACGCGTTGAACGCGGTGGCAGTGCCGAGGATTCCGCCGCCAATTATGACCATGTCAGCGGAGGTTGGAAGGTGATCGGTGACTTCGGTCACATGGGTAGGCATGTCCGTGATGGTAGTGGGATTGCTGGTGATGTCGCCATCCACCTGTCGCAGGAACCTTAGAATCACCAGGAGGGGCGTTCTTTGACCAGACCCTCCATGGTCCTCATGTCATGCGGGGATTTCGCTCTGAGTGAGGGTAAGTCGTTGGGGCATGTGGCGCGGGACTAGCGGTGCCGTGTGATTTGGTGGGTTGTCGCGAAGGGATTGGCTTGATGGACACTGACGGAATGCACGGGATGGGCGGGTACCCGCCATTTGTAAACGAACCTCTGGGGGATTTCCACGACCCTGCACGGCATAGCGCATTTTCCGCGGCCGTCACATCCGTCGATGCAGAGGTTGGCGCTCAATGGGAACGCCCGATCACCATCGCTGGAGAGTCGGTCTTCACGGGACGGTGGGTCGTATCGACCGATCCGAACCACCCAACGCGGGTTGTCGGTCGAGTTGCATCCGGATCCAGCGTGGAGGTTGAGCGTGCGGTTGTAGCGGCTGAGACAGCGTTCTCAACTTGGT
>BJHB01000449.1:0-2843 GCA_014191415.1 Chloroflexota bacterium | reverse complement strand
GCCCGACCCGTCCACGCCGGGACTGCTGGTGACGTGGCCCCCGCCGAACGCGACCGGGATTCCCACGAACACGACGCTGGCGATCCAGTTCGACCGGCCGATGCGCCCGACGACGGTGGAGCCGGCGTACACACTGCGGAACTGCCTGGATGGGCGCGGTTGCACCAATCCGGGCACGCCGGTGCCGCTGACCTTCCAGTGGACGGCGCAGAACACGCTGATGCTGGTCTCGCCGGGCCAGTTGCTGATGCCCGGCGGGTGGTACCGGGTTGGGCTGAGCAACGGCGCAACCGACCTCGGTGGGAATGTCGTGACGGGATCGTCGTGGGTCTTCCAGATCGGGACGACGGTCGATGCGACGGTGCCTCAGGTGCTGGGTTGGGATCCGCCATCGGGTGCAAAGGATGTGCGGCTCGACCAACCGGTGACCCTGCTGTTCAGCAAGGCGATGAACATGACCGCGACCAACCCGGCGGTCTCGATCTGCCAGGTTGGCGGTGCGTGCGTGACCGGCCTGACGCACCGATGGGATTCCTCGGCGACGCTGCTGGAGGTCGGGCATCCGGGAGTGGCGTTCGTGCCGGGGCAGTCGTACCGGGTGTGGGTCTCGACGACGGCGCGTGATGCTGCCGGGAACCAGGTGGCACTGCCACGGTGGGCGATGCCGGACTGCCCCTCGGGGGTGTCGGACTGCGGGTTCGCGACGACGTTTGCGGTGCCGGCAACGGCTTCGGACGCCGATGCGGCGGCGCCGGTCTACCTTGCCAGTGTCAGTCCGGATGCCGGTGCAGTGAATGTGCCGCCAAACACGACGATCACGCTGCAATTCAGCAAGTCGGTGCAGAAGGCGACGCTTTCGACGGCGATTTCGGTCTGTCCGCCGGCCGGGGCATGCACGTCGGACCTGAGTTTCGGATGGGACACGACGGGCCGGATTGTGACGATCTTCTTCAAGGACGAGTTGCTGCCGAATACCCAGTATTCGGTGATCGTGACGACCCGGGTGACCGATCTGACCGGAGTGCCGATCGCACGGGCGGTGACTTGGTCGTTCATGACCGATGCGGTGCACGACGCCACACCACCACGGCTGACGTCGGTCTTCCCGGCGGATAGCCAAATGGGGGTTTCGCTCTCGGCGACGATGGCGCTGACGTTCAGTGAACCGGTGCAGGTGGTGACGGTGCGGGGCGGGCTTTCGGTGTGCGAACTCAACGACCCGACGCGGTGCATCAGCCGGTTGGAATTGACGGGTGAGAATGGCAACCGCACGGTGCTGGTGGCGCACCCGATGGAGGCGTTCCGCAACGCCACCCAGTACCGGATCCGTCTGACGACGGCGGTGCGCGACCTCGCGGGTAACGTGCTGGTCTCGGGGTCCGGTGCTTGCCCGGCCGGTGACGACCTGTGTGCGTACGCGGCGACGTTTGCGACTATCGGGACGTCCGACACGGTGCCACCAACACTGGTGACCTCGGCGCCGCTGGACGGGTCGGGTGTGAGCAGTCCGGCGCCGGCAGTGACCGTGCCGCTTTCGTACACCTTCTCCGAACCGATGGACCGGGCGATGGTTGAACGGTCGGTCACGGTGACCTGCGTGCCAGTGGGGTGCGTCGTGCCGGTGCTGACCCCCCTGTGGTCCACGGCCAACACGCAGCTCACGATGACCCATACCGTGCCCTTCACGGGAGCGGGTTCATACGTGGTGACGATCTCGGGCGATGCGCGGGACGTGGCCGGAAACTCGCTTCTGGGAGTGTGTGCCCCACGCGCATCCCTGGCGGAGGGGGCGCAGGCCACGCCTTGCACGACCGAGGCATTCCGGCACGCCTTCACCGTCGCGGCCGTGGCTCAGGCCACACCGGCGCCGGTAGTGCTGGCCCCGACGGTCCCGGCACCGAACGAGATCGGGGTCGCGCCCGAATCGACCTTCGTGGTGGTCTTCAGCCGGCCGGTGGCGCAATCGACGGCGCAGGGGGCATTCCGGATCAGCTGTTCTCCCGCAGGGTGCGCGACGCCAACGACGTTCCGTTACGCGTGGAATGCCGCGGGCACGGTGGTGACCGCAACACCGGCGACCCCGTGGACCCCGGGAGCGACGTACGTGGTGACGGTCGGGTCGACGGTGATCGATCTGAACGGCACACCCATCGCACCTGATGCGGTGGCGTGCGCAGGCGAGGCCGGATGTGCGTACCGGTGGCAGTTCAGCGTGCAGACCTCGGGCGTGGCAGCCGCCCCGTTGGCACCGGTGGTGACGCTACCGGGTGCCCCCCAGTGGACGGGCGCGTCGGCCGCGACGATTGCCGGGTGCGTGCCCGGGCCGACCACGGTTGCGCCCGCAGCGGGTACGTGTGCTGGCATTCCGGGATCGGTGACCGTCGAGGTGTGGCGAGATGTGAACGCCGATGGGACGGTATCCCCCGGTGTCGACACCGTTGTGGCGACGCAACCCCTGACGGCTGGCATCGTGAGCTTCTCGTTCACCGTGCCGTTGGAACCGACGGTGGAGAACCGGTTCTTGGCCCGCGTACAGGATGCCCGAGGGGTCTTCGGTCCGGTTGTCGCAGTCCCGTCGATATGGCAAGCGGACGTCACAACGACGCCGGGGGCGCTTTCGGTGCTGCCGGGGCCGGGGACGCTGACGATTGCGATTCCGTTCACGGGTGACATGGAGAAGCCAGCGGGGTTTGCGCCGCCCAACCAGAAGAACGCGGCGATTGCGGAATGGGGTGATACGGCGGTGTCGCCGACGGGGACGTTTGCTACTTGCCAGGCCGGCAATAGTGGCCGGTGCCCGATGGTGCGGACGGCGACCGGCTTCAGCCTCCTGGTGACGGGGC
>BJHB01000448.1:0-2845 GCA_014191415.1 Chloroflexota bacterium | reverse complement strand
CATCTCCGAACCCGTATTGTCGATCAAAATGGCACTCGTACCTGTTGCCTTGAGGGAAATACTCGCCTCCTGGCCGGTCCCGTTCCAGATGACTGACGCACGCACTGACCCCTTGTGAAATACGGCAAGATGCTGCGCCCATTCGAAGCGCGATGCGAACTTGGAAAGTCCTGACGGATCATTCCGTTTCCGGACGTGGAGTTCGGCACGGTTCGCATCCGCAAGGAACCTCGCGACAATCCGGTAAGCGTGATAGGCCGGGCGTGCCCGCATTGCATCTTGCTCGAACTCAGGGTCGTCCGAATAGCGCACAAGACCCCACAGCTCATCGGGAACCGGATACGGATCATCTTGAAGCGCTTGGAAGAAGACCTTCTCGTAACCAGCTGCGAATGCGAGCGCGTGGGCTTGCAGGACATAATCCGCCTGCTCCGCCATCGTGATCCTGAAGCCATCGTTACGGTCAGCCGGGTTCCATCCTGGCAACGGGTCGTCATAGGGCATCGCGTTGATTTCGGTCAGCCAGATCGGCTTCCCAACCGCGCCGACCGCGTCGAGCCGGGCGCGGAATCCAACGCGGTCCGCCTTTTCCGCGGCGACCGGGACACCACCGTGATACCGGTCCCACAAATCGTGGGGATTGCGGTACAGGTTCAAGGCGAAGTAGTCGAAGGGATCGGCCCCCTTTGCCTTCACGACGGAGGCAAACTCGTCAAACCACTTCAAGCGGTCGCCGCCTCCCGCATCCTTGTCCTTGAAGTAAGAGTATGGCGAGATCATGATCTTTGCGTCCGGGTTGGCTCGCTTGGCCGCCTCGGATGCAACCTTGACCAATTGGTAGTATTCCTCGGCAGTTCCCGACCAGGTGTTGTACGCCGCATTGCTTCCGGTCGCGGGAATCTCCACCTCATTCCAAATCTCGAAGACGTCCATCATGCCGGCGAATTCCGATGCCAGCAAGTACATGAAATAGCCCCACGTATTGTCCTCATTGATCTCTTCGTCAATGAAGACCGGTTCATAGAGACCGCGTGGAACCGACGTTCCGGACTTCAGGTCAGGGGTCTCGGCCGCCCACTCGGGAGTGCCAAGCACCATCGCCGCAACCTTCAGTCCGGAAGCCAACTGCCGCTCAAGGATGCTCTCGCCGTTGTCGTCACGGAAGTAGAAGAGATTCAGTTCACCGGGTTCGGGTTGGACGTTGAACCACTGGACCGTCCATCGTGTCCACCCTGCACCCGACGCATCACCGAACGACATCGCCTTGAACGCCTCATTGACACCGAGACTTCCTGCCCGGGGCAGTGGCTCACTGAAATCAATGGACGGCTCATCGGCCGCCGACACCCCTCCCGGGATCCCCGATAAGGTGACTGCCCCCATTGCCGCACCAGCGGTCGTTCGGAACAGATCCCGACGCCGATACAACCCACGTCCAAGACTGCCACCTGATCGTGAATCGGCTGGTCGGCCATCGCGGTCACCGGGTACACCCATGTGGTTCGTAACTCCTCGGGACAGTTCTCGGCCGACGTTAGCAGAAAACGCCAGATTGAATGCAGGGAACGGCATGTTCCGTCTTGACCCGAGGCGGGCGCAGGTCGCGCGACGAGCCGAACCATCACAGGTCGCCCCTCGCACCAACCCAACCGCCCAGAAGTGTCAAGGTGGCATACTTCCGGCAGCACCAGCGCTCGAGATTCTAGTCTAGGAACCATCCGGAGTAGGCGTGACGTCATCATTGGTCAGGACCGGCGCGAACCTGTTCGGCACCCAGATCATCGGCCGGAGCCTCGGATTTGCCTTGGGAACCGGTCTGGGCCGTCGATTTCTCGAACGGTTCGACGGGCAAGTCCTCACACCGTTTGAACACCGCGAGGTTGCATCTCGGTGGGCCGGGTCAATCGGGGGCCACGTTGCAGACATCGCAATAAACACCGTCGGTCTTCGCAACCCGACGGCTGACACCAATGCCCACCTTCAAGTGAAGAACATGACTGCAGCGAACCCGACCCGCGACTGGGCCGAATTGATCCAGCGAACCGCGACAATCCTGATGGCCATCGGGGCCATCGTCAAGGTCGTCACGAGCCTTATGGAAGAGCGTGCCAAGATTGCCGACGAGCACGCTTCGTGGCGCAGCTCCTCCCGGTAGCCACCGTGGCATCCCCGCCCGTTTGAACGACCGGCTTCACTGGCGACACGCATTTCTCAGCGGCCAATTCCTGCCTCCATCGGAGGTTGTGTCTGGCCAACCAGTCCTCTTCGGCACCCTGAGCCGGGAGAAAGTCTTCAACGGAGGCGACCGCACCGATGACCGTCAAAGGCAAGGCCCTTATTACTGGAGGTGCCGGGTTCATCGGCAGCTACATCGTCGATGAACTGCTGGCACGTGGCTACGACGTCCGCGTGTTCGACAATTTGGAACCGCAGGTTCATGGCGCTTTGCGCGAAAACGGGGGGCGGCCGGACTACCTATCGCGCGATGTCGAACTCGTCATCGGGGATGTCCGAGACACCGACGCCATCACCCGCGCGCTTGAAGGCGTCGATATCCTCTTCCACCAAGCCGCTCTTGTCGGCGTGCCGCAAAGCATGTATGACATCCGACGCTATACGGACATCAACGCGCTTGGCGGGGCAACCGTCCTTGACGCCGCCATGAATACCCGGGGCGTACGTGAACGCCTCCGGAAGATGGTCGTCGCAAGCAGCATGTCCATCTACGGCGAAGGCGCGTACCAGTGTCCCGACCACGGGGTCGTTGCACCAAAGGTGCGCCCCTTGACTCAACTTCAGCAACACCGATGGGCAATGGAGTGTCCGCAACCCGGATGCGGCAAGG
>BJHB01000447.1:0-2849 GCA_014191415.1 Chloroflexota bacterium | reverse complement strand
ACGGCCCGGATACGGTCAGCCGGGTGGTTGCGTCTACGGGAACGTCCAGTTCGTTCTGGGCGGTCACCCAGATGGTGCTCGAGGTGCCGGGGGTGAGCGGGTTGACATCTTCGGCGCTGAGGCTGATGGGAGGCACGACGCGGACCGCGGCTGCGAAGTTGATTGGCGTTTCGTTGACGATGGCGAGTACCCGCATCACGTCGGGCGAAGTGATGCCAGGCCGGGGCTTGGTCTGGCTGCCTGCGGTGCCGCTTACGGGCCATGTCCATGAACCATGGCCGCCTTCGGCGATGGTGCGATGGGCCTGGTGGCTTGCCCGGACGGCACCTTCGCCTGTGGCAACGATGGTTGCCGAAAGGCCGCCCCGCCCCGTGACCCCTTGATGCACATGTGCTGCGCTTGGCGCACCGGTTGGCACGGTTATGCCGACGGATGCGTGGCGGGTCGTGCCGATCGGCAGGCGGGTGTCGTCAAGGCTCACGCTGATGGCCAGGTGTGGCGTCTCCAGGGTGAGGAGTGCATTTGCGTGACGGTCGATGCGGGCGCGGAGGATTTGCCCGTCCCGTACCCATTGGTAGGTGTAGACCTCGGCGTTACCAAACATTTCGCGATCTGGGGTGACGTCGAGGGTACGGACGGCGTCGCGGTACCAGTCTGCTCCCGTCTGGCCGAAGTAGTCCCGCACGGGGCCGATCTTCAGGAGCATCGGCAGGAAGTTGGCCATGCGCACGGTTGTGTCTGGCACCCAGAAGAACCCGGTCTTCTTGTAGAGGGGCATTGCCTTGAGGTTGCCTGACCAGGTGTGGAGGTCTATGCGATCCAGACCGAGTGACACGGTGCGGTCAAGCGCGGCGGTGAGGAGCTCGCGTCCGACGCCGTATCCGTGCCATTCAGGATGCGCCGTGAGCAGACCGACGTACGTGGCGGTGGGGTCTTCCGGCTGGGCGATGAGCGACAGGAATCCGACGGCGCGTGGCTCACCTGTAACCCGGTCAGGACGCCAGGCGAGGAACGTGGTGAGTGGGCGGTTGCCACGGAGTTCGTGCCGCACGCCTTCGGTGGTGGCGTGGCGCCCCCCAAAGGGCCCCCCACCGGGCCACTCGACGGCACTCTCGCGCCAGAGTGTGGCGACTGCGGGGGCGGCCTCTTCGGTGTATTCGGTTATGGTCGTGAAGGGTTGGCCAACGGTCGCTTCGTTCTCCGCTGGCTCACGACGGCGTGGGAGCAGGCTCTTTATGCCGGATGGTGACACCACATCGGTAGTGTAGGCCACATCCCCACCTCACCGCCCCTTGATCTACACGCGCTGCGCGTCCCACCTCACCGCCCCTTCAGGTTCCTGCGCTGCGGTGGGTGGATTGGCTGGGTGATGGACCTAGGGCGCCGTGTGCGAGAGATCGAGCCGACGGGTCTCTACGGCATGGCAGAGATCGCGGACTTCGCTGGCGGTGGACTTCAGCATGGCGGTGTCGGCGGGATCCTTGATGACGCGTGCAATCAGTTTCCCGATGGTGCGGAACTCTTCGGCGCCGAATCCGAACGTCGTGGCGGCCGGTGTCCCGAAGCGCACGCCGCTGGTCTGGAAGGCCCCGCGGGTCTCGCCGGGAACCGTGTTTGCATTTGCGATGAGGCCGGCGCGCTCGAGGGCCCGTGCGACTTCCTTGCCAGTGGGGCCGGTGTCTCCGAGCCGGACGATGAGCAGGTGGTTGTCTGTGCCTCCGGTGACAAGGGTCAGGCCCTCGTCGATGAGCGATTGCGCGAGCGTCTTTGCGTTGGACACCACTGCGTGCGCGTAGTCGCGGAATGACGGTTGCAGGGCCTCGTGGAGCATGACGGCCTTTGCAGCGATGACGTGTTCCAAGGGGCCGCCCTGTAGCCCGGGCATGATCGCCTTGTCGATGCGTTCGGCCCATTCGGACTTGCACAGGATCATTCCACCCCGTGGGCCTCGCAGTGCCTTGTGGGTGCTGGTGGAGCAGAAGTCGGCGAATGGCACCGGGGAGGGGTGTGCCCCGCCGGCTATCAGGCCTGAAATGTGTGCAATGTCCGCGAGGAGAAGCGCCCCAATTTCGTCGGCGATCTCCTTGAAGGTCGCCCAGTCGAAGGTCCGCGGGTATGCCGTGGCGCCGACGACGATCATCTTTGGACGGTTGGCGCGAGCTACGTCACGCACCTGGTCAAAGTCGATGAGTTCGGTCTCGGGATCGACCCCGTATGCGACGAACTTGTAGAGCTTGGCGCTGAAGTTGACCGGGGATCCGTGGGTCAGGTGGCCGCCGGCGATCAGGTCAAGGCCCATGACGGTGTCGCCATAGTTGAGGGAGGCGAGGTAGACGCCCATGTTGGCCGAACTGCCGGAGTGCGGCTGGACGTTGGCGTGGTCGGCGCCGAAGAGGGTGCACGCTCGCTTGCGCGCCAACTCCTCGACGGCATCGACCCACTGGCACCCTTGATAGTAGCGTCGCTTCGGGTAGCCCTCGGCGTATTTGGTGGTGAAGACGGACCCCGTGGCTTCCATGACGGCCTGGCTCGGGTAGTTTTCAGACGGGATGAGCTGGATGGTCTCGCGGAGGCGGCGGGTCTCGCCGTCGATCATTGCGAGGACTTCAGGATCAACCTGGGCAAGGCTGCCCGGCAGTGGTGAGGGGGTGTGTGGGGTCATGGTGCTGTACATCTCCTTGGGGTGGTGAGGTGCCTCTGTGCCGCCCGGTTACCCGGATCCCGACTCGCTACCGATTGCAAGGCATGGTCTTCGCTGCCCCACCCCCCCGCCCCTTGATTTTGATGCGCTGCGCTACCCAATCCCCCCCGCCCCTTGATTTTGATGCGCTGCGCTACCCAATCCCCCC
>BJHB01000446.1:0-2852 GCA_014191415.1 Chloroflexota bacterium | reverse complement strand
GCCGATTGCGGGCAAAGCGCCATCGCATGAGTGTCCACTGGGACACATCCTCCGCAATCCTCGTCGACGCACTGGCTTGACTTGCCGCGACTGCCTCTACGGTCGCCATCGCAATCCCCCGTTGTTCCCAATATCAGTCGGATACGCCACGGCAAACCTCACTCAAGACGGACCCGGGGGTCGAGCCAGGCAAGCGCGAGATCGGCCAGGAGATTGCCGACCACCAGCAGGATCGAAAGGAACAACAGAAAGGTGATCGCAAGATACATATCCTTGTTGATCAAGGCCTGCACGTAGAGTGGACCAGTTGTAGGGAGGTTGAGCACAATCGACACGATGACCTCACCCGATATCAATGCGGGCAGTGTCGCGCCAAGCGCCATCACTAGCGGGTGAAGTGCATTGCGGACCGCGTGCTTCCAGACCACTGCCCGCTCACCGAGACCCTTGGATCGGGCGGTCTGCACGTACTGTGCACCCATCACGTCAAGCAAGTTAGCCCGCATGACACGGGTCAGCCAAGCGGTACTGTGGGTCCCGATCACCACGACGGGAAGCCAAAGATGTGAAAGGAGATCGAGGAGCTTCCCGACACCCCACGGCGCGTCACGGTACGCCTTTGAGTACAGGACCCCGACTTCAACACCGAAATACCAACTGGCAACGAACATCAGGACGATTGCAAGAAGGAACTCGGGGATTGCCACTCCGAGGAATTGCATCACGGTAATGAGGTAATCGGGTAACGAGTTCCGGTGAGTCGCGGAGTAGACCCCAACGGGTATCGCGACCAACCACGCGAAGAGCAGGGCGGCCGTAGACATCCCGATGGAGAACCAGATACGACTTCCGATCAGCCCACTGACGGGCTGGTCAAGATAGAACGACTGGCCAAAATCCCCGTACACGGCGCGGGATATCCACTTCCAGTACTTCGTATAGATCGGATCATTGATTCCGTACCGCTCCTCGAGGGACTTCACCACATCGCTGGTGACATTCAGCCCGCGCGAACGGAACTGCTGGAGCTTGGCATCAAGTGCGGATCCTGGCGGCAGTTCGATCAACACGAAACTGATCATCGAAATGAACACGACCGTGACGACCATGAACAGCAACCGACGTATGAGGAACGTGATCATGTGGGTGACCTATCCGCAATAGTGGCGAGGCGAAGCGACCGGCTGAGCCTAGAAAGGCAAGGTCGTTACGACCGAAAAACCCGCGTAGTCTAGCCTTGGCGTGATCATGCATGACGGACATCGCCCATCCCGGTGAGCGGTACGGGTATCAAACAACGGCACCGATGGGTTGTACCACCGGTGCCGTCGCATGAGCTCTCAGGTTAGGAACGATCTGGCAGGCAAGATCAATGCGCTGCCGGGTTGTCCCAGTAGTAGGTCTCCGGATCGTAAACCGCCGGGGTCGGGTGGATCCACGGGTTCACGAGGCCACCGAGTGCGAGGTCATCGCGCTTCGGCACGTTGTTGAGACCCTTCTTCACCAACACGATGCGGGGGGTGTTCGCCGCCACACCGCTGAAGAAGGGGCCATCCTCGACGTGGATCTTCATCATGTCCCAGACGAGCTTGTTCCGCTTGTTGACATCCGGCTCGACCTTGGTCTGGTCGTAGAGGTCCCACAGGCGGGCGATCGGGCTGCCCGGTTCCGGCGCGACACGCGGAGGAGTGCGCTCGTACGGATCCTTGTCCGCCTCGGCACCCTCTCGCGTGGTCCCCTTGACGAGGTACCAGTTGCCGTGGAGTGGCGCCCACCGGCTGTCCTCCATCGGCACGACCCACTGCGGGTAGACAAGGTGGTTCGGGCCGTCGCCGACTTCCCAAGCCACATTGGTCATCCGCTTGCCATTCCGCCACAGATCGTCGATTGACGTCGAAGGGATCGGGTTGAGCGTCGTCTTGATGCCGACCGCGTTCCAGTCCTTCGCCAGCAACTCGGACTTGCGGACGTGCTCGCCGGTCGGGTTCTCGTTGGCGTTGTAGTCAAGCGTGACTTCGATCGGGGTTCCGTCCGCCATCTCGAGGAAGCCGTCACCGTTGGTGTCCTTCAAGCCAATCTCGGCAAGGAGGGCCTTGGCGCGGGCCGGATCGTACTGGATCGCGCTGTCGCGCCATTCCTGGTACGCAGCCTTGCCACCGGGCACGTTGTACTCGAGTGCCTTCGGGGACATCGTCCCGGAGGTCAGTTCGCCCGTGTCGAAGTAGATCGCCTTGCGCACCGCCGAACGGTTGAACGCATGCGACATCGCCTTGCGGAACTTCGGGGTCCGGATCAGCGCACGCATCTTCGGGTCGGCAAGGTCCCAGTTGAAGAAGTACATCGAGGACGTTCCGGATCCACCGTCCCAGAGGCGGAGGTCCATGCCGCTCTTCGCTTCGGCAGCGCGCAGGGTCTGCACGTCGGAGAGCGCCAGGCCAGACCACGCGCCGTGCACGTAGTCGAGTTGTCCACTCGTGATCCGCAGCTTGAAGACTTCGGTGTCCTGGTAATTGATGTGCTCGATACGGTCGATGTAAGGCAACTGGTTGCCGGCCGAGTCCACGCACCAGTAGTACGGGTTGCGCACCCACTTGGTGTACTGCGCCTTCTCGTAGCTCTCCAGCATCCAACCCGTCATCGTCGGGCCTGGATTGCGATGGAACTGCTGCTTCTCGCGGAACGTGTCAATCCACGTTACCTTGTCAAGCGAAGGGTTGTACTTGATGTGGTATTCCTGCAGGAAGTGCTTCGGGTCCATCCAGCGGGGCCCGATCATCCGGTTGACCCACATCGCCAGCCGGTCCGCCGTCAACGGCGTCGGCGCGTCATAGGTCAGCTTCAGGGTCGTGGCA
>BJHB01000445.1:0-2868 GCA_014191415.1 Chloroflexota bacterium | reverse complement strand
GGTACAACCCCATCCCGCCCGGTTCGCCTTGGTGTCGCCCTGTGCGGCGGCGCATGACTGAACCGGGCGCCGGAGAGGGAAGGCGAGACGATGGTGGCAGCGCGCGAGATCCTCACGTGGGAACTGTTCGGGACGGCTAGTCGGGAACTGGCGACGATGGTGGCCGAATCGGGATATGAACCCGACATCATCCTGGCGATTGCCCGGGGTGGTTTGCTGCCCGCGGGCGCGCTTGGGTACGCGCTGTCGGTCAAGAACACCTACACCCTGAACGTGGAGTTCTACACGGGTATCGATGAACGCCTGCCGATGCCGATCATGCTGCCACCGGTGCCAAGCCTGGTGGACGTGAGTGGCGCGCGGATCCTCGTGGTGGATGACGTGGCCGATACCGGGCGCACGCTGAAGCTGGTGAACGAGTTCTGCGAGGGGAAGGTGGCCGATTCGAAGATCGCGGTGCTGTACGAGAAGCCTCATTCAGAGGTGAAGTGTGACTTCGTGTGGCGCTACACGGACAAGTGGGTGAACTTCCCGTGGAGTGACAAGGAACCCGTGGTGACCCGTATGCACGTGCGCGACGCGTAAGGGGTGTAGGGGAAACGAAGCGACCGGGTGACGCAGGATTTCCTGCGTCACCCGGTCGAGGTCCGGGGTGCGAACGGCGGTTGGCCGTCCGTTGGGTGGGGAGGCTTACGCCGGGCGGACGTTCACGGCACGCTCTCCGCGTCCACGGGTGTCGGCCTGCTTCTCATACGTGACCATCTGGTCTTCGTTGAGGTTGTCGTAGATGCCGTTGACTACGCCGGTGGCGTGGAAGAAAACTTCCTTGCCATCCTCGCCGCGGATGAATCCGAAGCCTCGGT
Source organism: Chloroflexota bacterium (assembly GCA_014191415.1). GTDB lineage: Bacteria > Chloroflexota > UBA11872 > UBA12225 > UBA12225 > UBA12225. The sequence continues at coordinate 2,005 of BJHB01000445.1, read as the reverse complement.
CACGGACAAGACGGATGATGGTTCCAGTCGCCATAGTGGCGTCCTCTCGGGTGGGTGTACCGGCAGCGGCGGGGCAACCGGGATCCGAAAGGACCGGCAACGGCTTGCTGACGGGCAAGTCGGAGCGCCGCACGGCGCACTCCTCATTTGGCGTCAATCAACAGGATCTAGAACCCGTTGCCGTGTGCCTTGAGACCATAACATGCCAGCCGCGGGGTATTTGCCGGGTGGCAGGATTGCTACCCGGAAGCGACCGCGTGCCGGCCCACGACGCTCGTCTCGGACTCCGTGAGGGTCATCCTCGCCGCGATGACCAAGTACGGCGTCCCGCGCATCGTCTGCATGTCGAACGTCGGGGCGGGCGGCACCGGGACATGGCTCGCCACCCGCATCGTGTTTCCGCCCTTCCTCCGGTGGCTCCAGCCCATCATCGTCGACAAGGACCCGCTTGTTGCGAACCCCGTCGAGTGGGTCTCGGTGCGCTTGCCAAACATCGTGGAGGGGCCGGAGCAGCCCCTGCGGATCAGCAAGGATGGCCGACGCATCGGCCTGTCGATCACCGCGACGTCCACCGCCCGCCTCCTGCTCGCGCGGGCATCTGGCAGCGACTTCCTTCGTTCCACACCTAGCATCAGCAGCTGAGGGCCATCCGTGATGACGCCGTACTACCTCCGCCGTGTCCCGACCCGCGTCGGCGCCCTCGCACTTGCCGATGAAGGCACGGGTATGCCGGTCGTGCTCTGGCCGTCGCTGTTCAGCGATCACCGGCTGTTCGCACCGATGGTGCCCTTGCTCGGCGACGAGTGGCGTACGATCCGCGTCGATGGCCCGGGCTTCGGTCAGAGCGATGCTCCGCGAGGCGAGGTGCAGCCCGAGGTCTACGCCGACGTCGTGGTCGACGTGCTCGATGCGCTGGGCCTCGACCGTGCCTTTATCGTCGGCTGCTCCTGGGGGGGGGCCAGGTCGCCGCGCATCTTGGTGTGAAGGCGCCTGACCGCGTGAGCGGGGTGCTCATCATGAACGCGCCGCACGGCCCGAGCCTCGGCGGACATGCGTTCGAGGTGTGGGGCACGCGGTGGTTCGGCGCGACCGAGTTCTGGGGCAACGGCGTCGCGCGCTCAATGTTCTCTCCCGCGTCGCAGAAGGCCCATCCCGAGTGGGTCCGCGCCTTCGCGTCCGCGTTCACGAGCTTCGACAAGACCGCGGCCGCGGTCACCGCGCGCACCGTGTTGACGCGCTTCCCAGGGCTCGGCGACGTGCTGCCACGCCTCACGGTGCCGACCACGATCCTGATGGGAGCCGAGGACCGGCTCTATCCGGTCGAGCGCATGCTCCCGTTCGCCGCGCTTGCGCCGAACGCGACGCTCGAGGTCGTGCCGTCGTGCGGACACCTGGCGCCGCTCGAGGCGCCCGAAGCGGTGATCGCGGCGCTTGAAGCGCTGGCGGTACGAAGTTCATGAAGGAGGATGTAAAAAGGGAAAACAGCAATCGTGACCGGTGCCTGGTCCGGCATCGGCGAGGCCCTGACGGTGGCGATGGCGTCGCAGGGGCATCGGTGGCACTGGCGTCCTATGGGTCGACCGGCATCGGGTGGTTGCACGCGAAGTACACACAGGGTGCATCACCGGTTCCACCAGTCGCGTTGCGGTGGGGGCGGGTCATCACGGGGTTCGGTGAACATGTCGTCTGGGCGTGGAGGCAACAGGCTGAGCGCCTCACCGATGGTCTTGGGGATTGCCCGGATGACGATGTCGGTGCCTTGGCGGAAGATTTGCACCTCGCGGTCGGCAATCTGGAAGTCCTTGGGTAGGCGGACCGCCCGGGAATTGCCGGACTCAAACACGGTGGTTTGGCGTACCGTGGCTTTCCAGAGTTCGGTATGTACGCTCGGTGTGTACGAGTTTGCCTCCCGTCGGTGATCGTGTGATCGACGGGGTTGACGCCGTGAGGGGGTGCTAAGCGAAGCGTCTTTCAAGTAGGTGGGGTGGGGTGGCAATGGGCCGGC
>BJHB01000444.1:0-2873 GCA_014191415.1 Chloroflexota bacterium | reverse complement strand
GAACCGATTGCCTCGAGGTCAGAACGCAACGCGTTAACCGCTTCAAGGAAAAACTGCAACCGGTGAGGCGGACGCTTGCCCAGACTACCGTGGCTTCCGTCGGTCGCGCTCAGGTCTCCACTTCCGAAGTAACTGTCCTCAAGTATGAGAAGCGGGATGACCTCTCCCGTTGTCGAACCACGCATCAGGGGCTCGTGGTCACTGATCCGCAAATCCTTGCCACGAAACCAGACAATTGTCCTCATGGCAACTACAGGCCGACACCAGCAATCCGCGCATTGTTAGGTGCTACCGCGCATATGTCCTCCATGCATCTGCCGGTCATTCGCAAACGGTTCTTGGCAAAGAGCAAGTACCCCACGTGGAGCGCTTCACGAATAACGGGCAAACGGGTCAGTGAAACCAGACGACCGAACCCAACTGCGGAATAGAGGTGCCTGAAAACCTCCACTCCTTCGATCATGGTCCCGTCGGGAAGGCGACCGTGGATGCGCTCCATGAATTCTGTCCACGTCAACCCAGTGTCCCCGGTATCAAAACTCGGAGAAGCGATGTCCGTAAACCGAACCCGGTCTCCCTTGTCAAGTTTCCGAAGCATATTGATCTCGCGGATGCAGAGAGGGCAATCGCCATCAAAGAAGACCTCAATGTCGAACGGTGACATTGAGGGCTCCGAGGCGGCCTTCGGAGCAACTGCCCCTTGTACTGCCTCCGACGCATCCCGACCTTCGCGTAGCAAACCGCGCCAAAAATCGCCGATAACCTCACCAGCAATCTGAAGTCCGACCTCAAAAATGGACAACTGTCTGGGCGCAGGGCCACCATCAAGCATGTGTGCTGTAGCCACCCGTCTGTGCGCAAAAATGCGGTCGAGTGTTCGCCGGACAAAAAGCACGTGGGCAATGTCTCCTAGGAAACCGAAGGGGACCGCGTAGTCAACCACATCGCGCATTCGCGTCCGGTTGCCGACTGCCTCGAACTCGTGCGTATGCTTCCAGACTGCATATGGACCCGAAACCTGTTGATCAACAAACCTGGCCTTGGAAACGTCATCGGAGGGGTCAACTTCCGGTGGTTCCCAATCCGAAATAAGCGTCCGCCATCGCATCGGAAGTCCGAACAGTCCCAACGCATACTCAATCCGGGCACCGGCAAACATGGCTATCGGCAAGGGTGTCAGGATGCGGAAACTCAGGAATGTTGGCGTCAACGCTTCAAGGTTGGCCGCATTGGAAAAGATTTCAAAGACTTCGTCCAGCGGACGATCAATAACCTGCACTTGCTCGAGGCGATGGAGTTGGTTAGCGGTCATCAGTTCACTACTTTCTCGTTGCCCAAACGGTTTCGATGCGACTGCAACGCATAGCCACATTGTGACGGGCACGTCAGCACAACCCGGGCGACGCGAGAAGGTCCACGATTACAACGGCGTACTGTAAGGAGACCCTGTAGTCCGCGGCACAGCCATTCCCGATTTCCAACGCAAGAATGCGGAGGCGGATAAGAAACGAGTTCGATACGGTTGAGCCTATGACTGACGCGATCCGGCAGAAACGCAATGAATTGGCAGCGGATGGGTCTTGGTCCGATGGCCCTGCTGAGAACCACGGCAGGTGGGACGCCGTGGTCAGCCGTGACCGGACCCAGGATGGCCTGTTCGTCTACGGCGTCATCACCACGCGCATCTATTGCAGGCCCGGTTGCGGGTCGCGCGCCCCGCACCGTAAGAATGTTCGGTTCTTCCCTGACGGAACCGAAGCGAGGAAATACGGGTTCCGGGCTTGCAAACGGTGTCTACCGGATGAAACCCCAGATTGGGCATCCCGGACGACGTTCGTATCTCGAATGTGCAGACTCATTGAGACATCATCGCGAACTCCAACCCTCGCGCTGCTTGGCAAGTTCATCGGCTACAGCCCGTTCCATTCGCACCGGATGTTCCTTGAGGTCACTGGTGTCACTCCGCGCGCATACGCCATCTCGGACCGGACGGCAGCGTTGAATACCAACCTCAGTGCGACCGAGAAGGTCACGGATGCGATCCACGGTGATCGAGCCGTCTCCGCGACTCAGTTCTACGCAGACATGTCACGCGAACTGGGAATGGCGCCAGCCACGTTTGTGAAAGGCGGGAAGGGGATGACCATCCATTTCGCGACGGCAGCATCAAACATCGGCCGGGTGCTGGTCGGCGCGACCGATCGGGGAGTTTGCGCAATCCTCATTGGACATGATCCAGAAGTTCTTGAACGTGACCTGCGCGACCGCTTTCCAGCCGCCGCACTCATCAAGGCCGGAACCGAACTCGCGACGACGATCACGCAAGTTGTCAGCTTGATCCATGAACCCGAGACGGCAACCAATCTGCCTTTAGACATTCGGGGCACCGCCTTCCAATGCCGGGTCTGGCACGCACTGCGGGAGATCCGACCGGGAGAAACAATTGCGTACTCGCAGCTTGCAGAACGCATAGGCAATCCGAGTGCATCGCGCGCAGTCGCGAATGCATGTGGAGAAAATCCACTCGCCGTTGCGGTCCCGTGCCACCGGGTCGTACGGAGTGACGGCACCCTCGGTGGCTATCGCTGGGGAGTGGAGAGAAAAAAGTCGTTGCTTGATTGGGAACGAAGAAATAACTGGGCAAGCGTGCTCAACCCGCGGGCATAGGTCGAATGCCCTCACAACGTACTACGTCGAGATTGAACGCGCCCTCAAGGCCTTGTACCCACGCACGTTGTTCGGACGTCTCGACAGACCGTGGAGACCTGACCTCTCGGACAACCTTGATTGCGTCGGCCGCGGTAAGCCCTCTGGCCACGAGCACCGAGGCGGCGAAGAGCCCCGACCGGCCGATCCCGGCGCGACAGTGGATG
>BJHB01000443.1:0-2876 GCA_014191415.1 Chloroflexota bacterium | reverse complement strand
TGCTCACTCTCACGGTTCGCGTGCAAGTGTGACTGCGCAAACATCCGTGCAGCCAGCGGCAAGACATGCGCGCGCAGCTTGGTCTAGCGTCGCCCCGGTGGTCATCACATCATCTACAAGGATGACCGTGCCGGTGATGGGTAGCCCTTGGAACTGGAAGGCTCCACTCATGTTTGCCAAACGTGCGCGCCGCCCGAGCCCTACTTGTGCGGCGGTCTCACGGACCCGGTGCAACTTTGCGTCAATGGGCAAATCTACCGCCCGTGCCAGATGAAGAGCGAGAAGCGACGCCTGATCGTAGCCACGTGTCGCAATCCGGTTCGGGTGAAGGGGCACTGGTACGAGTGTCCACGATGTTGCAACTGGGCTCCCGGCGATCAGTCGCGTCACTGGGGCCAGGAGGAGTGACGCAAGTGGAGAAGCTGCGTCAGGTCGGTCTCCGTACTTGAAGGCATGAATTGCCGACCGGAGTGTGCTGTCAAATGGACCCGCACTTCTGACTGCCCTCACAGCAGACCGTGTCCGGCGGCATTCATCACACGGGACCTGAGTTGTGTCCGGTGGGATCGGCAGGCCGCATGAATTGCATTCGGGTCCCCGGAAACGTTCGACGGCCTCGAGGCATTCGGCGCACATGGCGGAACCTGTTCGCCCGCAAGTGATGCAAGGTGATGGCAGAAGCACGTCAAGAATCGTCCCCAACCCATCGGAAAGCCAGCGCGGGACCCGGTATGCCATGTGGCGATCCTACCGCAGTGCCTGGTCCCTGGCGAATCTGTCACGTTTCCGCCGCGACGCTCAAAGTTTTCGGGATTCTGCCGATGATCCAGATAGGCCTGGAACCCAAGGATGGGGAATGGTCCACGGACGGGTAAGCCACCTCGGGTGGCAAGTCATCCGAGGACACGGGCGATGGAGCCGACCTGATGGTGGCGATCGATACGAGATCTGGCGCGACGATCCCTGTGGGTGGAGCCGCGCTCATGAGCGGACCCGCACTCGTAATCGGCGCTGCGCGTCGTCAGGACGAAACGATTCGGCGTGCACCCGGCGTGCGCTTCCCGGATGTAGCCGGTCGCCGTCAGGTTGTCGACGCCCCGCGACCGGGGCGGATCAGTGCATCGACCGCGGCGACGGCGGACGCACAGGATGTCGCACCCGATGACATCACCTCGCAACTTCCCGGGTTGCGTCGGCAGGAAGTGCTTCCAGCCAGATGGGGCGTGCCGGCCTACTTCGCCAATGCACCGTACGGGCCTCCGTACGAACTGATGCCCCGTACCGCTGAATGGACCCTGAGCGCCCAGACAGCTGCCGAATTCCGCGGTCCCGACCGTGCGGGACGAATGGCTCTCGCTGCGCATCCAAAGGGCAGTGAGACCCAGTCCAGCGGCTCATTCCTGAGCCTGCTCTATGGCCAGACCCCAACTCCACAGTACGCTGGTCTCAGTTTCGACGCGTACATGTAGGGACGGCCAATCCGGTATCCGCTCGGAGTGCATCCAAGCGTTTCCGTTGCAAAAACCGCGGTGATTTCCCTAAACACGGCTCCTCCCTTGGACACGTGTTTTTCTCATTTAGGCCAAAACTCAGCCTGAGACTCGCGATGTGCCGGCTGGCTACGCGGGCAGGACGACCAATTCGTCGGCTGCCGCCTCAGGCAATGTGTCCTCACTCGCAGTCGTCAGGACGATCGCGTCGTCCCGGACAGAAACGTGAACGGTGCGCGTGCCGGCACGTGAATCCGAATAGAAGCCGTCCACCAAGCCATCCTCAATGTGCTGCCGGATAAGCTGGCGGATCGGTCGGGCACCATCCCGAGCGGCGTAGCCACGCTTCGAGAGCCAATCGAGGACCGCATCATCCCACGTAAGCACGATGGAGCGTGCGGTTGCAGTCGCCGCGGTGCGTGCTAGAAGCATGCGCGAGATTGCGTGCAGGTTCTCCTCGGTCAGAGGCTCGAATACGACGGTCCCGTCAAGACGGTTCAGGAATTCCGGAAGCAGGCGCCGCTTGACCTCGCCCTCCACGATGCCCCGAATGTCCTTGGGCCCAGACGAGGGCCCGTCAACCGCGAAACCGAGTCTCCCGGTCTTCAACTGTTCGGATCCGTAATTTGCGGTCATGATGATGACCGTGTTGCGGAAGTTGACCTTGCGCCCTTGTCCGTCACTGAGGTGCCCACTGTCCAGTACCTGCAGGAGGGAAGTGAGAAGTCTCGGATGGGCCTTATCGACCTCGTCGAACAGCACGACCGAGTACGGCCGGCGTCGGACGCGTTCGGTGAGGTCCCCGGCTGCTTCATAGCCAACGTAGCCTGGAGGCGCTCCAATGAGCCGACTCACCGTGTGGTATTCACTGAATTCGCTCATGTCGAAGCGAATCAACGCATCCTCGGTGTCAAACAGGTACGAGGCAAGTGAGCGGGCAACTTCAGTCTTGCCGACACCTGAAGGGCCGACGAACAGAAAGCTTCCGACTGGTCGGCTTGGATCTCCAAGTCGGGCGGCATTCCGCCGAAGGGCGCGTCCGAGTGCCTCAAGTGCAGGCGCCTGTCCGACAACCCGTTCACGCAGGCCCTGTTCAAGGTTCAGGAACCGTGACTGCTGGCTTTCGGTGAGGTTCTGGACAGGTACGCCAGTCCAAGCGGCCACGACTTCGGCGATGTCGCGCTGGCTGATCGAACTTGCTTCGGCCTCGAGCCGTCCACGCCACTCAAGGCGTATCAGCTCTGCCTCTGTTGAGAGCCGCTTCTCTTCCTCGCCAAGCAAGGTGGCACGATCGAACTCACGCCATTCAATTGCAGCCTCGCGTTCGATCTTTGCCTGATCACGAAATCGCTGCACTTGTCGCAAGGCGTCAGGCTGGGTCAGTCG
>BJHB01000442.1:0-2884 GCA_014191415.1 Chloroflexota bacterium | reverse complement strand
TCAAGGAAAGCTACCTCGACGCGATTGCTGCCTACTTGGCGACGCTCAAGTAGGGCACTGCGTTCCGGGCACACGCGCAAAACGGGGGTGGGGTTCTTCGGAACGCCGCCCCTGATTTTTATGGTGGCTGGGCGTAGGTCAAGGTGAGACGCAACCAATGAAGAGGGCCACCCTGCACTTGCAGGATGGCCTTCTCTTCATGGTTCGAGGGTGCGCGTTGATCGTCAGTGGCTGGTGGTACCGGGAAGCGTTCCTTGGGTGCCACCGGGAAGCATCCCCATCCGCGCCTTGAGATCTGCAAGCTGTGAGGAGACTTCGCCGTCATCCTCGAGATCGGCGAACTTGTCTTCCAGACTGAGGTGTTCGTTGACTTCAAGCGCGGCGGCGGCCCGGGCCTCTTCAAGCCGGATCTTGGCGTCCATCCGGGCGATCTCGGACGATGGGTCGATCGCGGAGAGTTGCTGCGCCGTTGCGGCGATCTTCTGTTGCGCCATCGCAGCCTTGTGACGCGCGATCATCGATTCGCGGTTGCGCATTGCACTGTCGTATTTCGACTGCAATGCGTTGAGGTCGCTCTTCAGTTTGGTAACGACCTGCTGTTGCGCAATCAGTTGCTGCATGTAGCTTGAGGCGTTGCGGTCATAGTCGACCTTGCGACGCAATGCTTCCTTGGCAAGTTCCTCGGATCCCCGCCCCAGCGCGAGTTCTGCCTTGCGCGCCCATTCCTGAGCTTGGGCCTGGTTCTTCTCCATGTCACCTTGGAAGAGCTTCTCCTGCGCGATCATCTCGGCGACCTGGGTTCGCGCCTGTGCAATGGCGTCCTTCATGTCGCTGAGGATCTGTGTCAGGACAAGCTCCGGATCCTCGGCTTGGTCCAGGAGGGCGTTGATGTTTGCGCGCAGGATGGTGGAGACGCGGTCAAGGATGCCCATCGGTCGTGTTCTCCTTCAGGAAGGTTCAGGACGCGTGCCGGCATTGACGATCCGGCGTATTGATAATGGATACCACACCGCCCCGATCACGACGCATCGGTCGTGGTCGGGGCGGTGTGGCATGTGCCTTGGCGACCGTGGCGCTCACTTACGCAGGACGAGGACCCAGTCCTGATTGATGCGTTCCTTGCGGGGAACCTTGATGTAGTGCCGGATGACTTCCGAGGCAAAGTAGGTTTCAACGTTGAACCCGACGCGTTCGGCGACCTGCAGGAGGTAGGAATGGGTGGGGACCACCTGTTCGCGGATGATGTTGTTACCAACCACCACTACGTACCGGCTTCCGGGTTTCAGGACACGCCAGACTTCACGGAAGTTCCGCTCCATGTCCACGAAGTACTGATGGACGATGTATGCACGACGCTTGTCGATGGTGTAAAGCGATTCGACCTGCGCGTCCAGATCCGCGAGCCCGTACCGGTGCAGTTCACGGTAGTCGACCGCGCTCACCACTTCGGTGCCGATGTGCTTGCGCTTCGCCTCGGCAAGCGGGCGTCCCGGCGGTGAGAGGTCGAGCATGTACATCTCGAGCTGATGGGTGCGTGGGTAGTCCACCGCATTGATGTACGGAGGTGACGTGACCGCGAGGTCCATCGTGCCCGGTTCGAGGGGGATGGCGCGTGCGTCGCCGTCTTCGGGAACGGCCACCGTTGCTCCTGCCGGAGCCAGTGGGACGAATTCGCGCATGCGGGCAACGTTGACCTGGGTCATGCGCCGGAAGAGACGGAGCGCCATGCCGGGAACGACTCGCTTGTTGAGGCGTGTCCGGACTACCGTGCGCGTGCAGTTGTTGTCGGCGTTGGATACCTCGCGAATGATCGCCGAGAGACAGATGCGCAGGAAGTCCAGGTACGGACCGGGGGCATGCGGGGCGACGGCATCACGAACGCGTGCGAATGCGCCGCGGATCGCGCCGATTTCCTCCAGGATGAACGGTTGGAACCACGTTTCCTGGTATGCGAATGGAGGCACGTGGGTCCACGCTTGCATCCGGGCCGGATCACCGCCCGCTTCGAATGCCTCAAGTGCTTCGGCAATTGCGGCGACGGCCCGATCAAGGACAGGTGGGTCCAGGGTGGTTGTCTTGACACGGGTGAGAAGGCGGGCGAACGGATCCACGTCGATTGCCACCGAGTGACGGTTCGCAAGCATTGCCTCGACGCTGACGGTGCCGCTGCCTGCCATTGGATCGAGGACGTGTTCACCTTCACCCGAGTACTTGCGGATAGCCCAACGTGGCAGTTCCGGGAAGAACTTTGCGGGGTACTTGTGGAACCCGTGAGATAGCCAACTCTGGTTCCGGCTAATGATCAGCAGGTGCTGGTTGACCGGAATGTCCCATTCCGGCTGCAGGTCACCGGTGATAGTGACCAGAGGCGCGTCGACGCCTGAGCTTCCGGTGAACGGTGTAGTTAACATAATGTTCGGCGGAGCGTACGGTGCGTGTCTTCGCCCCGTCAATCGGAAAAGGCGAAGTGTGACACGTCACGCACTCACTCACCGAAGAAACTGTGACACTGGTTGCTGGAATGTGACAGAACATGAAACGCCTGGTCTAAGGGTTGGTTAGCAGGAGTTTCAGTCAATCGAAGAGTGGTTCTGAACCGGTTGGGGTCGTCCTGTAGACGAGAGATCAGACAGATGGTTCACAATGGTTTCCGGGATTGTGCGCCCTTGCACATCGGCTTCCGGTGGCCGGCTCGACCACGATCTTTCCTGAGCGAACGTTCGGGTCAGGCGCCGTATCGTTAACCCGAGACAGCGGCGATGGCATGGTTCCGCGTCGGGCGAATCCGGACGGCAAGCGCGACAATCGCGACAATCGCCACCTTGCCCAGGGTCTGTTCATACCAAGTCTCGATCGACCCGAAGGCGACCGTCAGGAACACCGC
>BJHB01000441.1:0-2885 GCA_014191415.1 Chloroflexota bacterium | reverse complement strand
CAGCACACCCAGCACCCGCCAGTCGGGCACCGGCCGGTCGGCAACGCCATACGCCACCACCACGCCCACCATCGCCATGCCCGCCAACGCGCCAATCACCCACGTCACCAGCTCGCCCGCACCCGGTCCCCAGATGGCCGTCGCAATCACCAGCACCCCAAGGCCACCCACGATCATCGCCGGTCGCCACCCCGACTGCGCACCGTCGAACGCCAATGCGCCCACCGGGACCGCCTGCGCCGGACGACGCTCCACCGGCCCAGCTGCGCGGGATACCCGGTCCGACGGGTCCGTGACCAGCGCAACCGTCGTGATCGTCCACGCCAGGAAGGTGATCGCCGTGGCATCCACGCCCGTCAGGCCGGAGATCGCCAGGCACACCAGCGCCGGGGCCAGCGCCGGGCCGGCAAATCCCGCCGTCACCGTGCGACGCAGCCGCCATGCCACGGCCATCGCGCCAATGATCGTGACCACCCACGCCACCAACCCAACCGCACCCGTCGTCAGCAGCACGTCCAGGACACTGTTGTGCGCACGGTCGTAGGTGATGTCGCCCTGGACCTTCGCCACCAGCGGACTGTCGTTCGAGGCCAGCACGAAGACCTGCGACTCCGGCCCGTACCCAAAGAGCCGGTACCACCACGATCCCGCCGGACGATGGTCGGGCAGGCCGTTGAGCCGCGAGACATCGCCGAACTGCGCCCCGGCGAGGGCGGCAGCCATCGACCGCGCCCGGGGGGCCGACGGCGCCGGACGGTCCAGGTAGACCACCAGGCTCTGCTCCCAGATGTTCGTGCGCCAACTGACGCTCGACCACACGCGCGGGTCGGTGAAGATGTTCACGCGGGAACTCACCACCGAGAGGGTCTGATCCGAGATCGACGGGGCGACCGGGGCCGGAGGCGCCACCGGGGCGGTTGCCGAAGCCGGTTGCTTCGCCTCAGCGGCCGATGTTGCGACGCCTCCCCCGGATGCAGCGGGGAGCGGGGCCGGAGCACTCGCGCCCGCCGTCCGGCTTCCCGGCGTCGCCAGGCAGACCGTGGATGGGGTGAACCACGCGCCCACCATCACCAGCGTGCCGGCAATCGCCAAGGCAACCGGGATGGCCACCGAGGACAGGCGCGCTCCCGGCTTCGCCCCGGTGAAGAGCGCAATGATCCAGATGCCCAGGCCCAGCACCAAGCCAGCCGCCGGCCCCCGGCTCAGCGTGATGCCGTTGCCGATGAGCAGCACCGCCGCCAACGCAAGCCACCCGGCAAACGCCACATTCCACCGCACCACCGGGCGCAGGCCAACCGCGCGCACCACCGATGCTCCCCACACCAGCGCCAGCGGGATCGGCAGCCACGTGGTGGAGAGGTCGTCGCGCACCGCCCACATGCCACCGTACAGGAGCACCAGTGCCCCGGAGGCCTCCGCAACCGGCCGTTGCCACCCGGGCCGAAAGACTGGCGTATCGGTACTCCCGAAAGCGCCGCGGGTGCGACGGCCAGGCCGGGCGGTATCCGGCCGGGGACCGGCCGCTGGCACCGTCGATGGTGGAGGCTCGGCCTCCGCATCGTCGCGACGCAGCCACGCCTGCCGGGCCAGTTCCAGCGCCACAAGCGTGGCAACGTTCAGGTAGGTGGCACCCGGCAGCGCATTGCCAATGGTGGTGGGGACACGCTCAACGCCACACAGGGTCAAACTGACCGGATCGATGCCGAACCGTTGCAAGACGGTAGAGATGGCCACCGGCAGCGCACCGATGGCCAGGATGCGCACCAGCAGTGCCGACGTTCCGGGCCACCGGAGATCGCCGGTGGTGAGGATGAGGATGGCGCCGAGGGCGATCATGAAGATGGTGCCCTGCCCGCGCCCCAGGGTGCCGAACCAACTGGTGTCCGGTGAGACGGAGAAGAGCGTGGCCAGCAGCGCAATGACCGCCGACGCGGTGACCCCGGCGATGGTCACCTGGCGCACGCGGTCCATTGCAAGGATGCGGTCGAACAAGCCGGGGCCGTCATCTGAATTCGAGACGCCGGGGATCAGGCGCAGGACCGGCGCGCCGAGGCACGCCAGGACGGCAATGGCGTCCACAAGGAGCGTCTTGACCGGTTCGAAGGTGCTCAGCACCCCCGGAAGCACAATGACCGGCACGGCGCCGAGAAGCAGGCCCAGCAGTGCGACCGCCACGCAGATTCCCTTCCCCGTCAACGGCTATGGAGATTGCCAGTGTACCGTGGAGAGAAAATTAGGCGTGGTGCCCCGCATCAGCGTTACGGAACTATCGGGAACGCACTGGAAGCCAAGTCGTCACCCGAACACCAAGCAATGACGACCCAACGAACGCACCGACTGCACGAGACGCAAGAACGGAAAATCGGGCATGGCGGCTGACCGCGAGCCCCGAACGTGGATTGATGTCAGCGCCGCACTGACCCAGCGGGCGGGCATTGCCCGGTACGTCCGGGGCATCACCGAAGCGCTGGTTAAGCTGGAACCGGAAACATTCGGAACCTACTCACACTCGTGGACAACACCGGGGGTACAGCCGTTTGGGGTGGCCCATAGAGGGGCATCAGCGACGGCCCGTGCTTGGCGGTTGCGCCTTATGATCGGTCATCTTCTGCACCTGACCATCCTGCCAGGGCTCGATTGCTTTGAAACCTTTCTCGCAACGGATCTTGCGTTCCCCTTTGCACCACCTGATCGAGTCATAGCCACAGTTCACGACCTGACAGCAATGACCCATCCGGCAATGCACTCACCCTTGACAAGATTATTCACTCGTTTCATGCTCGCCGGTTTGACAACGAGACGCCATCGCATCATCGCCGTCTCTCACCGGACTGCACGCGATCTAGCAACACATGCAGGCATCGAGCCAGCCCGAATCAAGGTTG
>BJHB01000440.1:0-2885 GCA_014191415.1 Chloroflexota bacterium | reverse complement strand
CATTTGTGCTTGTCCAACGTCTGTGACAAGCACGGCCTTGCCCTCAGTTGCGTGGTAGAGCTCCCGCACGATCCATGGCGACGACATCGTTTCCGCCTTCTCGGGCAGAGCTAACGATGGATGCTCTATCCGCCACTGGGAGAGCGTTTGCATCCACTCGGGATGATGCCCAGGCTTGACCTCCTCAAGCAGCGCTTCAAGGACGTTCTTGGCGTCACCCACGATTGGAACCGCGGTACGAACATTCTTGCCAAGCTCGGCAGGATCGATGTCGATATGAATGATCTGAGCATGCGGTGCGAAGGCATTCAGGCGACCTGTGACCCGGTCATCCATTCGCATGCCAACGGCGATCAAACAATCGGTATGGGAAATGGCCATGTTGGCGTAGTACATGCCGTGCATGCCGGGCCAGCCGAGATAGAGTGGATGTGTTTCCGGGAAACCAGAAATCCCGAGTAGGGTAGTAAGGACAGGAACCTGAGTCTTCTCGGCGAATGCTCGCAGCTCCGAGTACGCGCCGGACAGGATGATCCCGTGTCCGGCGATGATCAGGGGCTTCTTCGCCTGCTCAATCATCCTCGCCGCTTGGCGTATCTGCTTGGAGTGGCCCTGCATTTTCGGCTTGAACCCGGGCAGGTTGACCTTGGTCGGGTATTCGTAAATGGCGGTGTTGGTGGTCACGTCCTTCGGAATGTCTATCAGGACGGGACCGGGGCGTCCGGTCCGGGCGATATGAAACGCCTCCTTGATGACCCTCGCCAGGTCCTTGACGTCCATCACAAGGTAGTTGTGTTTGGTGATGGGCATCGTGATCCCGGTCGTATCGGTCTCCTGGAAGGCGTCTTTGCCGATCATGTAGGTTGGAACCTGACCGGTAATCGCAACCATCGGAACCGAATCCATCATCGCTGTGGCGATGCCCGTGACCAGATTCGTCGCGCCGGGCCCGGAAGTCCCTAGGCAGACACCGACATTGCCAGTGATGCGGGCATAGCCGTCAGCCATATGGGATGCTCCCTGTTCATGACGGCACAAGATATGTCGGAACGGGTACTGAAATAGCGTGTCATAAAGAGGGATGATCGCACCACCGGGCATTCCGAAGATGGTGTCCACGCCCTCCTTGATGAGGCTTTCGCAAAGGATCTGCGCTCCGGTGAGACGCTGCATGATGGCCTCCATGGCGTGAGATCGGTCGCATCCGTCGCTGATACGGCATCTTGACGGACACAAAAAAACGGCTTCGTCCTGAGGACGAGAGCCGATCCCGTGGTACCACCTCAATTGATATGCGTACTCCCTCAAGTTCATCATGGATGCGCGGTGCGCACATGAAAGCTTGGTTGGGAAGCAACAGAAGCTCCGCGCAGGCACTCATGCCACGCGGAGCCAATAATAGGCATATCCACTTGATCCCACGTTATCGGTTGGGATCCGGTGACGACTAGGCAGGCTCTCTGCGTTGATCGTCACAGCTCAGGGGCGAGTTCGTCTTGTTCAGGTCTACCGACTTACACCATCCGTCGGCTCTCTTAGCGACCTAGAAAAGGCTACTACTCCCCGTCTCAGCGACGGTATTCGGTTCTGAAGGGCTTGCAACGCTGCATGAGATAGCAGACGCACCTGTCAATGTAGTGACGATATCAAGGACCAGAAGAGGCGTCAAGGTGCTGACGTCAACGCAAATGTTGCAGCTGGGTCACCGGAACTCGACCCGATACAGATGAACCGTCGAATCCTCATCGGACGCGTTCAGCTGGTTGATTTCCAGGCGCAGGCGCGAGACATCCTGTACTGGTGCATCCAGGTTGATCTCGACAATTGAGTTGCCACCATCGGGCACACCTTCGCCGGATTTCTTGACCTCCACCGACCCGTCTTTGACGAATACCTGAGCCGTTACCCGCCACAGGCTCGCGCCGACTGTCAGCCGAATTGTCCGAACTGGTCTCGGATTTCCGAAGGCTACATCCAGTATTGCTGGATTAGGACCCGCAAGCCTCGCCAATGCACCTGTGGTCCTGCCAAAGACCGGCGGTATCGCGCCATCGTCAAGGTTTGTATAGCCCACTACGGCACGGTCGCCGTCAATTGCGACGGTGACAAAGCTTAGTCTTCTCCTTGCCTCCCGTTCGGCGGTGAGCATTGCTCGTACGTCGGGGGCCTCGATGAGACGGACCAGCAGAAATCCCGGGGTTCCATCTGGGTGCAGCACCATCTCAGTGACCTGATCTGCGATGATTCGAGGTCGTCCGGTGGCCCCTCCGGGGTTGGCAATGTACTCGTCAATGGCTTCCAATTGTGCCGGCGACATGACCGCCCAAAGTTCTGGCCCCCAAGGTTCTTGCCCGTGGATCAGGGTGTCCATGCTTCCGAGGAAGACACGTCCTGCAACGCGGTCCGCTTTGCTGACGAAAAAATTGATGAAGTGATGCCCTCCCCAATTCCAGTCTGTGGTCACCATGACGCGTGATCCAGGGGTCGCCCGCAGGCGGGCATTTACCATGTTGAATACGTGCTGACTGCCCCACTGAATCCCGTAGCCGCCATAGTCCTGCCGTCTTGTGGACTGGGTGGTGAGCGCTTCATTAGCCACCATGAATGAGCCAGTTGTAGCGACTGCAGCAAAGATCAAGGCTCCGACGAGACGGGTGTGTCGAAACGCCCGGGGAACAAGGTCGATACCAACGACCGCAAGGATCGTCACCGGGATCACGACCGCCAATGACCGGGTCGGTGCGAAGCGCGCCACAAGGGCGGGCGAAATGCTTACCGCGAGTACCGCGAAGATTTGCCACCGGTAGGCGCGAAACCGAGGCATGGCAAGGCATGCAATCCCGGCAAGGATGAACGGTGCCAGCCACAGGGGGAGAAGGGGCATC
>BJHB01000439.1:0-2888 GCA_014191415.1 Chloroflexota bacterium | reverse complement strand
AGTGACGCGAGCGCGGTAGCATTCGGTGAACTCTTCACCTCCACGCCCGTAGTAGCCGTGGTGCGTTAGAGGGCGTGGGAGATCTTTGCGCTCGTGATCGCTGATGTGCCACCTCGAACAAGCGACGCCGGTGCTGCAATAGGTTCGGGCCATATCGCTGGCGCTCGATGGGTATCCGTGGAGGGTGGCGCTAGGCTAAGTGGGGAAATCCAGACGAGCGGGGCAAAGAACGCCGCCACCAAGATGATGGCGTCGGCTCTGCTGACTTCCGAACCGGTTGTTCTCGAGAATGTGCCCTCGATTGACGCAATCCGGACTCAGAGTGCCCTGCTGACCGCGCTTGGGGCGTCGGTTGAATGGGACGCGGTTCGTCACACGGTAACGATTGTTGCTGAGCACCTGAATGGTGACCGGCTGATCGAATCACTCGCGTCACGGGAGCGAGCGTCGTTCGTGATGACGGGCCCACTCCTCGCGAGGTTAGGACACGTTGAGGCGCCTCGTCCCGGCGGATGCAAGCTTGGTGCCCGGCCAGTGAACGTCGACATCCGCGGATTTCAGGCGATGGGTGCGCAGGTCACCCAAGTGGACGCAGCGTACGAAATCCGCGCTGACCGTCTCACTGGCGCAAACCTCTATCTCGACTACCCGAGCCACACAGGTACCGAAAACTTGATGATGGCGGCTTGCCTTGCCGTTGGGACTACCACCATCAAGAATGCATCGTGCGAACCCGAGGTGGTCGCCCTTGCTCATCATCTCAACCGTATGGGTGCACGGATCCGGGGAGCGGGCACCCCGAAGATTGAGATCCACGGGGTGGAGCGACTTCACGGTGTGCAAACCCGAGTCATTCCTGATCGAATCGAAGCGGGGAGTTTTGCGATTGCCGCCGCTGCCACTGGAGGCGACGTCACGATACGTGATGTCGTGCCGGAACATTTGGATCCAGTGATCTACAAGCTTGTTGAGTGCGGGGCGGTGGTGAAGGTAAACCGGAACTCGATTTCCATCCGGAGCGATGGACCGCTCCGACCGGTCGAAATCCAGGCGATCCACTATCCTGGGTTCCCCACGGACCTCCAGACTCCGTTCGGGGCGCTGCTCACCCAAGCCCACGGCGAGAGCATTATTCACGAGCGAGTGTTCGAGTCGCGCTTCCGTTACGTGGATGAATTGCGGGCGCTGGGTGCCTCAATTGCCACCAATGGCGAGGCTGGCACGCGTGAAACCGAGACGGCGACCCGCGCGTACATCTACGGGCCGACGCAGCTGCGCGGAACGCGGGTTCGTGCGCTTGACCTGAGGTGCGGACTTGCGCTGATCATTGCCGGCCTGTGCGCATCCGGAGAGACCCAAATCGCTGACTTCCAGCATGCCGAACGCGGCTATCAGGACCTTGCTGATCGCCTTAGGTCTCTCGGGGCGCACCTCACGGTGCACGGTGACCCGGTTTCCATAGCCTGAAGCTCCGGAAGATGGTCTGACAGGGTTGTCCGAGGTGCCACCTGTGGAACCGTCTCTGTCATAGTGTGGAGTGGGTCGGTCAGCATTGTTGCTGTCGGCCAGTCCGGTCAACCATGCTCTTGCACGGTCCGGATTAACTGTCTCGAGGAGGAACGGGTGTTCGGGCGACAGTTGGGTATCGACCTTGGGACGGCCAATGTCCTTGTGTTTGTCAAAGGCCGGGGAATTGTCATCAACGAGCCCTCGGTAGTGGCCATCTCCACGGTAGACAACCGTATCGAGGCCGTGGGCGACGCGGCAAACCAGATGCTCGGACGGACACCAGGGTCAATTCAGGTCATCCGCCCGATGAGGTCGGGCGTGATTGCCGATTATGTGGTTACCGAAGCGATGCTCCGGTACTTCATCCACAAGGTTTGTGGCCGGTTTCGTCTATGGAAGCCCGATGTGATGGTGTCGGTTCCGTGCGGGGTGACCAGCGTGGAGCGCAGGGCAGTGACCGATGCTGCGTTTTCGGCAGGGGCCCGTGAGGTCTACCTGATCGAGGAACCTTTGGCAGCGGCAATCGGTGCGAATGTCCCGATCAACTTCCCCAGTGGGAACATGATTGTGAACATTGGCGGTGGCACGACTGAGGTCGCAGTGATCAGTCTGAACGGAATTGTTGTGCAACGTTCGGAGCGTGTTGGTGGGAACCGCATCGACGAGGCCATCGGAGCGTACATCCGTCGGCGGTACAACCTCAATATCGGTGATCACATGGCTGAGGAAGTGAAAATCGGGGTCGGCAGTGCGTTGCCTCTGTCGGAGACGTTGCGACATGAGGTGCGCGGTCGCGACCAAATCCTAGGATTGCCTCGGACGGTGACTGTTACGTCCGACGAGATTACCGAGGCCATTTCTGAGCCGCTTGAGCAAATCGTGTCAACGGTCAAATATGTCCTTGAACGTACGCCTCCCGAGTTGTCATCGGACATCATCGACAAGGGCCTCGTGATGACTGGTGGCACGTCGATGCTTCGCCATCTCGACAGGCTACTAAGTACCGTCACAGGCATACCATGCCACGTTGCTGAACGCCCGCTCGATTGTGTGGCACTCGGAACCGGACTTGCGCTCGAAAATCTCCATATTCTGAAGAAGTCTCTAGGCCGATAGATCCGGTCCGGCGGGCACCTTCACGCTGCAGTGGGAGGGACGGTTTCGGTCTTCTTTGAAACCGACTGAACCTCCAAACCAGGCTTTCGCCGACTGACGATAAAGGCGCCGGCCGCGACAGTGACCCACAACCCGATTGCCAGGCCGATTCCCAGGGTTGGAAGCACGACACCGAGCGGGATGATGATCGCTCCCGCGGTCGCCGAACCCATCAGGACCGGGACGTCACCCATTCGTACCCACCTCGCTGACCGTGCGCCATG
>BJHB01000438.1:0-2903 GCA_014191415.1 Chloroflexota bacterium | reverse complement strand
GAACCGAACGGAAGGCCGACTTGATACCACTTTGAGGCCGGGTCACTCACAATCTCAGGCGCGGACGCTTCAAGCGATCGCCATCGAGACCTCATCGTCGGCACGCCAAGGCCAGCGTGCTCGGCAAACCCGGTCAGGCGCATCATGCGCTGCACCAGCGGATTGCGCGACGCACTACTGCCTCCGTGGCGCATCTCCGCCGGGGTAAGGAGCGAATCGCCTGGGTTGTCAAACACGATGCGGTCGTGGAACCATCGGATGGTTGCGGTGCGCGCCGGGTCGCCGTAGTCCTGATGCGTCAGCAAGTTCACGAGTGCCTCGCGAAGGACCGGAAGGTGCGGTCCGTGCGCACGACGCGTCACGCCATCGCTTTCGAGGGCAAACGGGTTCGGCACGAGGCGTTCCAAGCGGGCGATGACCTCGATCAGTGCCTGGACCACATTGCCATCACATACCAGGCGGTCGATCCATTCCAAGGCCGTCACGGGGTCATCTGACCGTGTGGCGTAGACCCGCACATCCACGATTGGCGTCGGCTTGACGCGCAAGCGGGATGCGGGCGTGCCACACAGGAGCAGTGCTGCGCGGGTCAGCTGGCCATTAACCGCGAGGCCAAAGCGATCTAGCCACTCGGAGGGGTCCACCGTGTCGGCATCCCCTTCCTCGACGGTAGTTGCCCTGCGTCCACCGATCGTCGCCTGAAGCCACCGGAGTGACCTCGGGTCGAGCATCGATGGATCGGACCCCGGCTCGATAACCGTGTCGAATGGCGTTGCATCGGCATCCCGCAGGAAGCGCGCCTCCTCACGCGGAGTGCAACGGTAGTCTCCACCCGCAACGCGGACATAGGCGTGCCACGTCCGGTCTTCCCGGACACGCACTGGACGGTCATGACGCCCCGATGGAGGCACCGCAAAGGCGAGGACGATCTTGCCGTCAATGTCCAGCCAAGCGGTCCGGACGTCGACCGGAACCGAGAACTTGCCCGCGCTCCGGCACGTGGAGACGAAGTCATTCTGGGCAGCGTCTGGGTTGCCGACACCGACGACCTCCAAGCGCCCACCAACATCCTGCACCCCGAATACAAGACATCCGCCGGAGGTGTTCGCAAATGCCGAGACGCTCGCATACGCACTCGACGGAATGCCGGTCGCGGCTGGATTGGCCTCGAGGTCGTCCCATTCGAAACCCCGAAGCCGGGCGTGCAGGTCAGCAGGATCAAGCCACGACATTCGCTTTGCCTGTGTACATCCTACCCGCTCCCGGCAGGGCGTCTCGTGAAGCGCACACCCCGATGGATCTTGGCGGTTGTGAATCCCCGGCCACCATGCGGAAGGGGAGGCAGGCTACGGGGTGGGTCAGGTGCCCCGGAAGCCGAGGACGACGCCGACGGTCTTGAGGACGATCAACAAGTCAAGATAGACTGACCGGTGCCTGAGGTAGTACAAGTCGTACTGGAATTTGACAAGTGTGTCTGCCTCTGACGACGCATACGAGGCCTTCACCTGCGCCCACCCGGTGAGCCCGGGGCGCACGGCCAGACGCACGCGGTAGAAGGGCACGGCCTCCTCAAGGCGGTCCACCAGTTCCGGTCGTTCCGGACGCGGGCCAACGAGTGCCATGTCGCCGCGCAGGATGTTCCAGAACTGCGGGAACTCGTCGAGACGGGTACGACGCAGCCACCGGCCGACGCCGGTCACGCGGGCATCGCCGGGGCGGGACCACTGCGCGCCACCGGACGCTTCGGCATCGGGCACCATCGACCGGAATTTCCAGATGACGAATGGCACGCCGTTACGGCCCAACCGCACCTGCCGGTAGAAGAGTGGTCCCGGCCCGGCCAGGCGCATCGCCACGAAGACGGGTGGGACCAGGCACAGCGTCCCGATGAGGCCGATGACCGCCGCCACGATGTCGGCCCCGCGACTGGCAAGCCGGTACGCCCAGTCCTGATCGAGATGGGGCAGGGTGGTTGCCCAGAACTCTCGGGCATGGTCGACCAGCACGCGTCCGGTCACACTCTCGTACAGGGCGGGCATCGGCACCACCCGCATGCCACGTTCGTAGGCCTGGATCACCTGCCGCTGCAGCCGGGCCGGCATAGCCCCGGCGGTTGCCAGCACGAGGGTGTTGACCGTCCCGGACGCGATCAGGTCGGACAGGACGGCGTAGTCCCCAAGCCGGCTCACCGATCCGTCATCTATTGAACGAGCGTCATCATCGACATACCCGATGACCTCGTGATCCGGGCCGAGGTCACGGGCGATGACCATCGCGATCTCGGTGGCTCCCGGTCCACTCCCGGCGATGACATAGCGGGTGACCAGCCGGGCCTGCCGGACGAGGGCGGCGTGCAGGATGCGCCACAGGATTCGGATCGCCAGGCCGGCAAGCACGAACTGCAAGACGATGTAGCGCGAGGCGAGCAGGGGCGCCGAGAGGTACGGCACCCCGAGGTAGATCAGGGAGGCGATAACCCACGCGCGCCCACCATCGAAACCGCCACTGAACGGGTTGGCAGCCTGGCGTGGGTCCAGGGCATCGGTGGCCCGGAGGATGGTGATGTCTATGGCGGCCAGGGTGAGGCACCAGACGAAGACGGGGGTGTTGTCCGGGCTGCCCCAGACCTCCGCGAACCAGGTGACGGCAAGCAGGGCAATGATGCTGCCGGCGAGGTCACCAACGAGGAGGAGGAGCCGTCTTTCTCCAAGATGGGACGCGTTCACTGCGCCCCTCCCGTGGTGGTGACGGAACACGGAAGTGGGGAGGACCCGGTGGTGAGTGTGGAGGCCCACCTGGGATGAGGTCGCCGCCCAAGCTTCGTGCGGACGTTGCCGGTGACGGAGAACGGCAATGCGGAGGCCGCCGTGATGCGTGGTGAGCCCCCCCTGAGAGCGCCGGCG
>BJHB01000437.1:0-2942 GCA_014191415.1 Chloroflexota bacterium | reverse complement strand
GGAGTACACCGTGACGGTCACTGGCCAGGGCTTCTCCACCACCGGTCTGATGCCACAGGTGCGGTTCCTGAATGAGACGACCTTTGCCGCCGACCCGCTGCTGGCAGTCGATGACAACAAGACGGTCATGAACGACGACGGGACGGTCCTGACGGTCAAGCTGACGGTCGCGTCCACGGCGACCCTCGGGACGCGGGCCCTGCAGATTGATCTCCAGAACGGCACGCCGCTGATCGTCAAGAGGTCTTCGCTGGACTGTGCCAAGACGTCTGCCGGTGTGGGGACGCCCACGCCCACGCCGACGGCGGATTGCTTCGTCTTCTCGGTTGTGGCGGGCCCGTCGGTGACCGCGGTCAGCCCCCGGGTCCGGCGCCAGGGTGCGGTGGATGCGCCGTTCCCGACGGTGACCGTTACCCCGACGACTGGACCGAACGTGACCGCGACGGCCACGGCCTTGCCGTCGGCGACCGCCACCCTGGTCCCGGGACAGTCGGCCCCGCCGGTCTGTCCCCAACCGACCGAACCATCTCCTGAGACGACGATGCGGATCGCGATCTGCGGGGGTAACTTCGACAATGGCGTGACCGCATCGGTCACGTACCCGGATTCGGCAGCGGCGGCCGACAACGGCATCACGGTGGTCTCCACCGAACGCAAGAACGATCACCTGTTGTGGGTATTGCTGAAGTTCGACCTGAACACCTTCCAGGTTGCCACCGCGAAGTCCGGCAAACGGACGATCACGGTCACCAACGGTGACGGAGGCCGCAGCAGCTTGCTGACCACCTCTGCCTACGCCTTCGAGGTGGTGAATGTCCCGACGATCACCGGTGTCAGTTTCACCGGCACGCCAACCGCCGGTCAGACGGTGCAGATCGGTGTCGGAGCCGTCGACAAGGTGATCAACATCGCCGGGACGAATTTCGTGGCGGGCGCCCGAACAGCGATTGAGATGACCCCGGACCAGACCACTGGCATCCACGTGACCTCGGTGGTGGTGAACAGCGCCACGAGTATCACCGCCAAAGTGAGTGTTGATGCCAACGTCCAGATCGGTGCGCGGAAGCTGGTCCTGACAAACGACGACGGCGGGGCGACGGTTCAGAGCACGCTGGACCTGGTGACGATCGTCTCGCCACCGAGTTTCAGTTCGATCCAGTTGGGCGAGACGTTGGGTGTGACGACGGTCGGGCGTGGCGCCACCTCGGTGACCTTGACGATCCGGGGAAGTGGCTTCTCGGCGAATCCCGTGGTGTCGTTCGGTGCGAACAGTGGCATCACGGTCAAGCCCGGTCTGAGTGCGGTCAACGGACAATTGATCGGCGGGCAGATCGACGTCGGGACCGGAGCAGCCTCTGGGCCACGTGACCTGTATCTCTCCAACGCCGATGGCGGCACGGTGATCGTGCCCAACGCGATCACCGTGAACACGCCTCCGTCGCTGACCGGCATCAGCCCGTCCAATCTCGGGATCGGATCCAAGGGCACCCTGGTCATCTCGGGGGTGAACTTCGCGACCAGTGCGAGCGTTTCGTTCCAACTCAATGGCCAGACCGACAGCACGATCACTGTCACGAAGACCCGCTACGTCAGTTCGTCGCGTGTGGAGATTGACGTCCAGGTCAGCAGTAATGCGATACCAGGTGGGCGTGGGGTGGTGTTCAACAACGGCGACGGCTCTCCGGTCCTCGTGACGCCGACCGGCACATTCAACGTGAACTCGCCGCCGACCTTCGCCTACATGAGTCCGGACACGATCGCGCCGGGTGGGGTGATCACTGACGCGGTGATCGCAGGGACAGGGTTCCTGCCGACGACGAAGGTGTCGGTCTCAGGAACCGGAATCTCGGTCGCGACGCCGACCTTCGTATCGGCAACGCTGCTGAAAGTGAACTTGACCGCGGCTGCAGATGCCACGGCGGGATTGCGGGACCTGGTCTTCGACCCGGGCGACGGCAGTGCGACGGTGACGGCACCGAACCGGCTGACGGTGGTCGCCGGCATGTCCGTCACCAGCGTTGCGCCTGACGGTGGCACGCCGGGCACCACAGTAACGGTGACCATCTCGGGGACCGGGTTCGCGCCACCCGCGCAGGTGGCGTTCGGGGACGGGATCACCGTTTCCAATGTCGTGGTGTCAAGTGCTTCCGAAATCAAGGCGGACCTTCTGATCGATGCCGGTGCAACACCGGGTGCGCGTGGCGTGACGGTCACCATTGCTGGAAAGTCGATCAGCGCCAGTTCCAAGTTCACCGTGCTGGGTGCGCCCCCACCGACGGCCGTGCCGGCTCCACCTGCCCCGGCCGCTCCGGCCAAGCCGGTCGCCGTTGCAACCGCCGTTCCGACCGCTACCGAAGTGCCGACCGCGACGCTCGTGCCGACCGCCACTCCGTTGCCGACGGCGACGCCGTTCGGTCTCATGGGTCTTGCGAATGGGATTAGCCTGCAAGCTGCCGTTGCCGATGCCGGGACGGTTGGCGAGGCGACCCTTGGTGGCAAGTCTGACGCGCCGGCCTCCGTCAATTTCGTGGCACCGCCTGGGGTTGGCGTATCGGCCGTCGTCGAGGCCCGTGATCCGGCGACCATCACTGAAGCGGTACCCGCACTCAAGGCCGCCAACGAGTCGGGGGCGGTTCAGGTGCGGCGGTCCATCCAGGTCAATCTCTACGACAACACGTCGGGCCGGAAGTTGGTCGAGCACGATGAACCGGTCGTGATCCGCATGAACTTTGACGCATCCGACTTCGATGCTGCCGGCAGTGATCCTGACCGTCTGGGCATCGTGGTCGTGCGTCCGACGGCTGATGCCACTCCAATCTGCCCCGCCGGCGCATTCCTGTTGCCGGCCAAGTACGACGGTGACGCCCGCACCCTCACGATCAGCACGAAGTGCACGTCGGCATTCAGTGTGGTTGTCCTGAGTGACGGGCCATCAGACGTCG